>JALAHE010000127.1 GCA_022712075.1 Galactobacter sp. | reverse complement strand
TCGGACGCGTGGGCGATCTGCCGCAGGCCGTCCCGCTCGCGGAATTCGCCGAGCGCGCCTACGCCGTGCTGCCGTCCGTGGCCGGCGGGGTGCGCGTCGCCGGAGATCCGGCGGCGCTTGTGCGTCGCGTTGCCGTGTGCGGCGGCGCCGGCGACAGCCTGTTCGATGCGGTTCGCGCCAGCGGCGCCGACGTGTATGCCCCGGCGGATCTGCGGCACCACCCGGCCTCGGAGGCGCTCGAGGCGGCGGCGGGAGGCACCCCCTACCTCGTGGACGTGTCTCACTTTGCCTCCGAGTGGCTGTGGCTGGGATCCGCCGCCGGCCTGCTCCACCGTGCCCTGGAGGATCAGGGCTACGACGTGCAGGTCGCCGTCAGCGGAGTCAACTCGGACCCGTGGGACTTCATTCTGGTGCCGTAGGGCGCACCCCAACATCGAAGGAGAGCGCATGGTCATCGCAGCCCCGGAGGAACAGCTCAAGCTGCTCGCGGTGCAGGCCCAGGCCTCCCGCCTGCGTCAGCTCGCGCGCCAGCGCCAGGAGATCCTGAAGGATCCGGCGCTCACCGCGGCGGCGGAGCACCTGGCCGCCGCGCGTGCCGCGGCCGAGGCGGCCGGCGCCGTGCGGGCGGAGGCCGACGCCGCCGTCGAGGCGCTTGAGGCTCAGGCGGCCACGGTGGCGGCGCACATTAAGAAGGACGAGGCCCAGCTCATCGCCGGCCAGGCCGGCGCCGGGACCCTGCAGGGGCTGCAGCGGGAGATCGAGTCGCTGACGGCCAAGGCCTCGGAGCTCGAGGACGCGGAGATCGAGGCGCTCGACGCCGCCGAGACGGCAGCTGCGGGGGAGTCCGAGGCGCAGGCAGCCGTCGCCGAGTCCGAAGCGGCGAACGAGGCGGTGCGCGCCGATGCGCGGGCCCGCCTGGCCGCGGTGGACGCGGAATCGGCCGAGGCCCAGACCGAGCGCGAGGCCGCGGCCGCCCTGGTTCAGCCCGACCTCTTGGCCCTCTTCGAGGCCACGCTTCAGCGCCGGGGCGCCGGTGCGGCGCGCCTCTTCCACGGCACCTCCGAGGGCTCGGGGCTCGCCCTGGCTCCCGGAGACTTGGCGGACATCAAGCGGGCCGCGCCGGACGCCGTCGTGCTCTGTCCCGACTCCGGCGTCATCTTGGTGCGCAGCCCGGAGTGGATGTAGCGGGCGCCGTCAGGCGCGCGCCGTGAAGGCGTGATCCTCGGGGAGGACCACCACGAGGCGCGCCGCCTTGGTCTTGGTGGCGGGCTCCAGCTCGGAGAGCGGCCAGCGCTCGCGCACGAGCTCGAGGAGCGCCTGCGGCGTGCGCGGCCCGGTGCCGCGCGTGGCCAGGAGCAGGCGAGCGATCTCGCCGCGCGTGTGCTTGGCGAAGTGGGAGACCACCTTGCGCGCATTGCCGCGGATCTGCACGACGTCGACCGTGACGGTCGAGCCGACGGGCGCCTTGTAGGCCGCGGCGTAGGTCGATGAACGGCAATCGATCACCAGTTCGCCTTCGGCACGCGCGTCCAGCGCCGGCGTCAGGCGCGGCTTCCACCAGCTCGCGAGCTTGCCGAGTTCGGGCAGGCCCACTCCCATGGAGAGGCGATAGGACGGGATGGGGTCGCCGAAGCCCACGGCGCCCCACAGGGCGGAGACCACGACGACGCGGCGGTCGGCCTTGGCGCGTTGGGCGGGCGTCAGGGAGGCGTAGCCGAGCGCGTCGTAGAGCACGCCAGAGTAGACCGAGTGGGCCGGCGCGGCCGGGCGCGAGGAGGCCGTCACGTTGGCGCGCACCTCGGGTTCGAGGGAGGCGCCGACGCCGAGGGCGCTCATGGCCTCGGGGGAGGCGGAAACGTCGGCGAGGGCTGCGAGGGTCGTTTCGCGCGCGTCGCCGAGTTCCGGGAAGGAGAGCGCCTCGGGGGAGTACGGGGCACCGGTTTCGGGACGGTTCTTGCCTTCGGAGGGGGGAAGCAGAATCAGCACTCATCCACCCTATGGCCAGGCGCGCGGGCGTGGAGAATGGGTGTCATGCCCGCCTCGTCCGGACCGTCCCGCCGCTTCATCACCGCGCTCGCGGTCCCGGCCGCTCTGGCGGCGGGAGCTGGGGTGCTGGCGGGATGCTCCTCACCTGTCGCGGGAGAGGCGCCCGGCGCGAGCGGCAGCGCAGCGCCGACCCGGAGTCCGCGGGGGGAGCGGGTGCCCCTACGCCTGGCGGTGTTTGGCGATTCCATCACCGTGGGCGCCGTGGGCTGGTACTTGACCGCCGCGCCGTCGTCCTCCTCCTGGGTGCCGTACCTGGGACCCGAATGCCTGGCCGAGCACGTCGTGGCCAAGTCCGGCGCCACGACGGAGGACCTGGGACGCATGCTGCCGCCCGCCGACAGCCCCGACGTCGCCGTCTTTGCCTTCGGGACCAACGACCTGCACTTCGGACGCACCGCCGCGCAGCTCGGGGCGGACGTCGAAGGCTTTGCCCACCGTCACGCCACCCTGGGCGCCGGGGTACAGCTGGCGTTGACATCCGTGGGGCCGCGCGCCGGAGTTCCGGCCGAGCGGCTCACCGCTTGGAACCAGCAGGTGGCGGCCCTCGCGGCGGCCCGCGGCTGGTGGTTCCTGGATGCCTGGCCGGCCCTGCGCGGCGCCGACGCCGCTGCGTGGGCGAGCCCCGAACTCACGTGGGACGGGTTGCACCCGACCGAGCTGGGAGCGCGGCTGCTCGGCTCGGGCTACGACCGGGCTCTGGCCTGGGCCGTGGCCAAGCGCGCAGCTGTCCCGGAGTAGAATGTTTCCCGGATGGGTTGGCCGGACGGTCGCGGGTTGCGCAAGCAACGCGAGGAAAGTCCGGGCTCCACAGAACAGGGTGGTGGGTAACGCCCACTCGGGGTAACCCGCAGGCCAGTGCCACAGAAATGAAACCGCCTCCGCCGCGTGCGGGGGTAAGGGTGAAACGGTGGTGTAAGAGACCACCAGCGTCCCGGGTGACCGGGGCGGCTAGGTAAACCCCACCCGGAGCAAGGCCAGACAGGCGCCGTTCGAGGGCTGTTCGCCCGAGGCGCCGGGTAGGCTGCTCGAGGCCGTCGGCAACGGCGGCCCTAGATAGATGACCGTCTCCTGCGCGGGGGTAACCGCGCGCGGCGACAAAACCCGGCTCACAGGCCAACCCATCCACTTAACGTCCCGATCCCTCGCCGCAATGGCGGGGGATCGATACGTTTTGCCATTCTCCACCGCTAATCGTGGCGCTGTTCGGCGCGCGCTGGCCCGCCCAAAATTGAACGCGTGGTTTCTGTTTTTGTGAAGGGGCGGATGCGCCCCACCGGTTGGCGGTGGGGCGCATCCGTTTTTACCGGGCAGGGCTTTAGCGGTTTTTTTGACCTGCATAGAACCCGCAAGGGCTAGTTGCAGTAACCCTTTCGATTGCGATCGAAGTAGTCGCCGGTTTTGATCGTGCAGTTTTTGCCTGGGAGAATCCGTTCACTATTCCAGTTCCATCCACCGACGTACATCTTGACTGGAGTGTCCCTTACAAACATCGGTGAAGACACGGTACCGCGACGGTACCAGCCGTATGCGGTGCCTTCGGTTTGGTCCAGGCGCTTCATGATGGTGTTGTACTTCTTCTTCGACACCACGTAAAGGTCGACCTTGATGCTCTTGCCGCTGGCCGGGCGCGCCACGACATACTTCTTGCCGGTGCTGTAGACCAGCTTGTAGTTGCTCACGGTCGTGGAGTACCGCTTGGTGCCGCTGGGGAGTTGGCCAACGAGAGTTTTGTAGTTCTTGTGTTGCTGGGAGTAGCTCTTGCCGGCCTGGTATCTGAAAGATCCGTAAACAGCCAGTACAAAGTCGCTAGTCCGAACGAGGTATCGAGCTTTCGTCGCGGGGGATACGACCGTCTGGGAGACTGATGCGTGCGGTGCTTTCACGGTTGCTGTAGTCGCTACTGCGGGCGTGGCGATCAGGGTAAGGCCGAGTGACAAGGCGGCAGCAAAGCTACCC
>JALAHE010000126.1 GCA_022712075.1 Galactobacter sp. | reverse complement strand
TAATCCTTGGGTCGTGGGTTCAAGCCCCACCCGCCCTACCAGAAGGGCCCGGAACCATTGCGGTTCCGGGCCCTTTGTTGTCCCGGGCTCAACACTCCTGCGCGAGCATCACGATGATGTTGCTCGGTCCGGTGACGTAGCAGAGCTTGTAGACGTCTTGGTAGTTGGCGATGCCGCGCAGGGGGCGGTGCCCGAGCTTCGCGATGGCTGCGAGCGCCGCCTCCAGGTCCGCTACCCGAAAGCCGAGCCGATGCATGCCGATGTCGTTGGGGCGGGTGGGGCTGGTTTCCGTGGCCGGCGGGTGCAGGTACTGGAACAGCTCCACGCGCCCGTGGCCATCCGGCGTGGCCAGCACGGCCAGCATGGCGTGGTTGCCGTCCAGATCCACGGCCTCATCGCTCCAGCCGCCGCTCACGGTGTCCCGGCCGACCACCCGCAGGCCGAGCGCGGAGAAGTAGTCGATGGCCTCATTGAGGTCCCGAACGGCGATGCCCACGTTGTCCAGATGCACCTTCATGGCGGCCAGCGTAGGCCCGGAATGGCGGAGAATACAGGCCTCTCGCCGCACGCTGTGTGGCCCGCCAATTCTGTGCCGACGGCCGGCGTTCATCCGCCCGTCATCCCTCACAGAATCTTCCCATCAACAGGTGGTCTTGCGGGGGCTCGAGAATGCGATATAAATAGTCCTGGCCTCATCCCCGGACACCCACCGGGGACGCTTTTCTCAAGCTGTGACCCCCTGATGTGCGCTGCTCCCGCGCCGAACGTGACTGAACTTTCGTGACTTGAGGCCCTCACCCCTTTTCAGCCCTTCCTTTCAGGATGGAGTCACGCCCGTGTCCGTGTCCCTTGCCGCGCTCTCGCACGCCCACATCGACGAGGTGGTTCACCTCATTCAGGCCCCCGCTCGCCGCATGTTGGCGGACGCTGGCGCCTCGCCCGAGGCGGCGCTCGCCCGCGTCGCCCGCCTCAAGGGACCCGAGCAGATCCGCGAGATGCTCGAGCGCCCGGCCCCCGACGTCCTGCTCGGCGCCCGCGACGAGCACGGCGAACTGATCGGCGTTGGCGGCCTGAAGATGACCGCGCCCGGCACCGCCGAGATGCACACGCTCTACCTGGCCGAGGCGGCACAGGGCCGCGGCATCGGTCGACTGCTCATGCAGGCCCGGATCGAGCACGCGCGCCGCGCAGGGCTCGACGTCCTGCACCTGCGCACGGCCACGAGCAACGTGCGGATCCAGCGTCTGGCGGCCTCGCTCGGCTTCACGCTGCACGAGTACCTCGACTCCACGACCATGCCCGGCGTCGCCTGGCAGATCTGGCGCCTGCCGCGCCTGCAGTCGCTCGTCACCGCGCCGCTTGGCCCCAACGAGGACCTGCTGCTCCCGGCGTAGTCACCGAGGTTCCACCCGCCGCCGGCGCACCGGCCTCGGCGCAGCGGGCGGGAAATCTATCGCGAAGCTGCTGGGGTGGCCTATGCTCAGGCGTTCGCTCTGCCGCCCGGCCGCCCCGCCGCTCGGTTCCCTCCCTGCCAAGAGGTCTTCCATGCCATCGCCCGCTGTTTGGCGCCTCGCCATTGTCCTTGCCGTCCTGTCCGTCATCGCCACCGTTCTCAACGTGGTGCTCGGTGCAGCGATCGGCGGCCAGGTCGTTGGCCTGGCCGCGACGCTCGTCGCCGTCTTTGGCGCCGCTTGGTACACCGTTGGCACGGGCTTCCCGGGCGCGCTGAGCCCCGGCACCAGGGGCGGCGTGAGCGGCCTCGTGGCCTCCGGCTTCGCCCTGACCCTCATCACTGGCTTCTGGTCGGCCGTGCAGCAGCGTTTCAGCCCGGCCGCCGGGGATCTTGGCGCCGTGGTGTCCCTCGTCCTCTACGGCTTCATCTTCCTGCTGGCCTGCACCCTCGCCTTCTGGTGCATCACGGAGCTCGTGTTGCGCGATCGCGCGCGTTCAGCGAGCACCGCTGATCGCGACTCTGTGCGCGAAGACGCGTGAGCCGCACCCGCTAGGAGCGGATCGTGGCGCGGCCGCCGCGCTGCTGCCGCCGGGCGCCTCCCGGATGAGGCACCCGGGCGCGGATATGATGCCTGCGCCGCCACCGCACGCGGCCGGCACAGCGAACGGGAGGGCCATGACGGAGCCACAGGGGACGCCCCAGGCGACCGGACTCAGGGAGATCGCGCGCCTGGCTGGGGTCTCCCACCAGACGGTCTCCCGGGTGCTCAATGGTCACCCGAACATCCGCCCGGCCACGCGCGACAAGGTGATGGCCGTGGTGAACGAGCAGAACTACCGCCCCAGCCGGGTGGCCCGCGCGCTCGCGACGAGGCGCCACGACCGCATCGGCGTGGTCGTTGATGGAGCCACCCAGATCGGCCCGGCGAGCACCCTTCGAGCCATCGAGGCGGCCGCCTATGCCCGCGACTACACGATCAGCACCCTGACCGCCTCACGGGAGGGGACCCCTATTCGCGATGCCGTCAGCCACCTGGTCGACCACGGCGTGGACGGGTTGATCGCCATCGCCCCGCGCACAGAGACCATTCGGGAGCTGCTGGGCGACCCGGGCGAGCTCCCGGTGGTCGTGATCAACGCCGACGCGCCGCAGGGGCGCAGCACCGTATCGGTGGACCAGGCGGCGGGCTCGCGCCTGGCCATGGATCACCTGTTGTCCCTGGGGCACCGGGTCATCATGCACATTGCCGGGCCGCGCGACTGGGCCGAGGGGCGGGCGCGCGAGGCCGCGTGGCGAGAATCGCTCGTCGCCGCCGGCCTGCCCGTTCGGCCGGCGCTCGTGGGGGACTGGACGGCGGATCGCGGCTATGCGCTCGCGGCGCAGGTCGCAGCCACTGCGGATTGCACGGCGGTCTTTGCCGCCAACGACCAGATGGCCCTCGGGCTGATCCACGGCTTGCACGAGGCCGGGCTCCGGGTGCCGGAAGACATCAGCGTTGTCGGTTTCGATGACTTGGCGGAATCGGCGCACTATCTGCCGCCGCTCACCACGGTGCGCCAGGACTTCGAGGCCCTGGGCACTGCTTCGGTGACGGCCTTGCTTGAGCGCATTCATCACCCGGGGGAGGCCGCGAAAGCGACGCGCATTCCGGCCCGTCTGGTGCTCAGGAAGTCGACAACCCAGCCCCGCGCTTAACAGTCCGCGACCGCTGGAGTGTTCCCGGCGCCGTCGGACCTTTTTCAAGGAACCCTCGCTGTGTTCAGCGGGGGTTCCTGTGCGTTCCAGGACGAAATCTCGTCGACACCTGCTGGACAACTTGAATGATGTGACTTGACACACTCCGGTTTGTGACCGGTAACATCCTCGTTACAACGTGAAGTGCATCACCCCCACGCGTTTGTCGCAGCCGCGACGACCGCCACACCCTGAGGAGAAAGCCCATGCGGACCTTCACCCCGCTTCGCAAGATCGCCACCCTGGCGGCCACCGGCGTCTTCGCCCTGTCGCTCGCCGCGTGCGGCGCCTCCGAGACCCCTGCCGACGGGTCCTCTTCCGCCGGTGCCAAGCTCACCGTCGGCTTCGTCGCCGTCGGCCCCGAGGGCGGCTGGCGCACGGCCAACGAGGAGAACATCAAGGAGGCGTTCAAGAACGCCGACATCGAGCTCAAGTACGCGCCGGCCACCAACGGCGACCAGAACTCGCAGATCACGGCCTTCACCTCCTTCGTGGACGAGGACGTCGACGCGATCGTCCTCTCGGCCACGGAGGCCACGGGCTGGGAGACCTCCCTCAAGAAGGCCCAGGAGGCGGAAATCCCGGTCGTCCTGCTCGACCGCGGCATTGAGCCCAACGACGATTCGCTGTACACCTCGCTCATCGCCCCGGACAACGTGGGCATCTCCGCGGCCGCGGCTACGTGGGCCAACGCGCGGTTCCCGGACGGCGGAAATTACGTGGTCCTCGAAGGCCCTCCCGGCCTCTCCGTGGTCAACGACCGCAACAAGGGCTGGGACGCCACCGTGGAGTCCTCGCTGAAGAAGGTGGGCAGCCAGAGCGCCAACTGGTCGACCGAAGAGGCGAAGAGCGTCTTCGAGACGATGCTCAAGTCGAAGAGCAATGACATCCAGCTCGTCTTCGCGCAGAACGACGAGATGGGCCTGGGCGCCGTGCAGGCCGTCGAGGAGGCGGGCCTGACGCCGGGCAAGGACGTCAAGATCATCACGATCGACGGCACCAAGAACGCCCTGACCGCGCTGTCGGAGGGCAAGCTCAGCTTCGTCGCCGAGTACAACCCGCTCTTTGGCGAGGACGCCGTCGCCGTCGTGAAGAAGGCAGTGGCCGGCGAAAGCGTGGAGAAGAACATCGTCGTGAAGTCGGTGACCTTCGATTCCCCGGAGGCGGCAAAGACCGCCCTGCCGGAGCGCAAGTACTAAGTCCCAATTCACGGCCCCGGGGCGGGTGCGCGCCCCGGGACCGTGACCCCGGCGTCTGCCGAGGGTCACGAAGGAGCGGTTATGGCAGGGAAGGAACCCGTCGTCGAGATGGCGGGCATCACCGTCGAGTTCCCGGGTGTCCGGGCGCTCGACTCGGTCGGGTTGCGGCTGTGGCCGGGCGAGGGCCACACCATCATGGGCGAGAACGGCGCTGGCAAGTCGACGCTGATCAAGGCGCTCACCGGCGTCTACAAGGTCGACGCCGGCAGTATCACCGTCGCAGGGAAGCCGACGCGCTTCAGCGGCCCGGGTGATGCCCAGCGCTCGGGCATCTCCACGGTGTATCAAGAGGTGAACCTCTGCGAGAACCTGAGCATCGGCGAGAACGTCATGCTCGGCAACGAGAGCCGCGGGGCCTTCGGGATCAAGTGGGCCAAGACCCACGACCGCGCGCGCCTTGTGCTCCAAGAGCTGGGCCTGGGTCATCTTGACCCGCGGGCGCCCCTCTCCAGCCTGTCGCTCGCGCTGCAGCAGCTCGTGGCCATCGCCCGTTCGATCGTCTCCAACACGCGGGTGCTCATCCTCGACGAACCGACCTCGAGCCTTGATGCCAACGAGGTGGAGGTCCTGTTCGGCGTCATGCGCACGCTGCGGGACAAGGGGGTCGCGATCCTGTTCGTTTCGCACTTCCTCGACCAGGTCTACGCGATCAGCGACCGCCTCACCGTGCTGCGCAACGGAACGTTCGTGGGGGAGTATCTCACGGCGGAGATCTCGCGTTCGGAGCTCATCGCCCAGATGATCGGCAAGGATCTGTCCGGGCTGAAGGACCTCGAACGGGCAGCGACCGTGGAGGCCGGCGCCGGGCGCGAGGAGTTCGCGCGGCTTGACGGTGTGGGGGCCAAGGGAAGCATCGAGCCGACCACCCTGTCACTGAACAAGGGCGAGGTGCTTGGCTTCGCCGGATTGCTCGGCTCTGGCCGCACCGAGCTCGCCAGGCTCATCACCGGCGCCGACCGCGCCGATTCGGGAACGATCACCATCGAGGGTCGGCCGGTCAAGCTCCGCACCCCGGACGCGGCCATCGCCCAGCGGATCGCCTACACCTCGGAGAACCGCAGGGATGAGGGCATCATCGGCGACCTCAGCGTCCGCGAGAACCTCGTCCTGGCGGTGCAGGCCAAACGCGGCTGGCTGCGCCGCATCTCCAGCCGAGAGGCGGACGAACTGGTCTCCCTCTACATCGAGCGACTCAACGTTCGCCCGGCGGACCCGGAACGACCCATCAAGAACCTCTCCGGCGGCAATCAGCAAAAGGTGGTCCTGGGCCGTTGGCTCGCCACGGAGCCGGAGCTGCTGGTGCTCGACGAGCCGACGCGCGGCATCGACATCGGTGCCAAGGCCGAGATCTCCGAGGTCATCCTCGAGCTGGCCCGCAAGGGTCTGTCCGTCGTGTTTATCTCCTCCGAGCTGGAGGAGGTGGTCCGGCTCAGCGACAGGATCGCCGTGCTGCGCGACCACCGGCTGATCGCCGACCTCGAGAACGGCCCGGACGTCAACGTCGAGGCCATCGTGAAGACCATCGCAGAGGAGGACGCGGCATGAGCGCCACGCCCACCGGATTCGGGCCCCGGCTCAAATCCCTCATGTCGCAGCAGTATGCATGGGGCATCATCGCCTTGCTGCTGCTCCTGGCCGTCGACGTCATCAAGGACCCGAGCTATCTCGCGATCTCGGTCAACCCGACCACCGGAAACCTCTCCGGCAACCTCATCGACATCCTTCGGCAGTCGGCCCCCGTCCTCATGATCGCGGTGGGCATGACGCTGGTGGTCGCCACGCGCGGCATCGACCTGTCCGTCGGTTCCGTCATGGCGGTCTCCGGCGCCGTCTCCATGCAGTTCTTGGCGAGTGCCCCCAACACTCCCGGATCCGCCGTCGCCGCCCTCGCCATGGGGCTTGGTCTCTCGCTCGTGCTCGGCCTGCTCAACGGCGTGCTCGTTGCATGGGTGGGACTGCAGCCCTTCATCACCACCCTCGTGATGATGCTGGCCGGGCGCGGCATTGCGCGCGTCATCACGGGCGGCCAGAACACCTCGGCGAACAACGACACCTTCCGCTGGATCGCCAACGGCACCGTGTTCGGTTTCCCCGTGGTGTTCCTCATCGCGGCGCTCGTGGTGGCGGCCGTGGCGGTGCTCGTGCGCCGCACGGCCCTCGGCACCTTCATCGAGGCCCTCGGCATCAACCCCAAGGCAAGCCGCCTCATCGGCATTCGGCCGGGCGGGCTGCTCGTGAGCGTGTACGCGCTCAGCGCCCTGCTCGCGGGGCTCGGAGGAGTCTTCGCCACGGCCTCCGTCATGACCGTCGAGGTCTCGCGCACCGGGCTCAACTCCGAGCTCGACGCGATCCTGGCCGTGGTGGTCGGCGGAACGTCGCTGGCCGGTGGCAAGTTCTCGCTCACCGGAACCGTGGTCGGTGCCCTGCTCATCACCACGCTCGACAAGACGATTGTCTTCCTCTCCATCCCGTCGGCGGCGACGCCGGCCTTCAAGGCCATCGTCATCGTGGCCGTCTGCCTCCTGCAGTCGGAACGCGCACGGGGATGGATCCGCGGCCGGCGGGCCGGCCGCGGTCAGGCCCAGCGCCCGACGCCGCCGTCCCCGGCTCCCAGCCCCACCTCACCCGACGCTGCCGCCGAGGCCCACGCCGCGGCGGCGGGCACGAAGGCCACCGCCGGCGATGCCGGCACCGACAACGACCAGAAGGCGGTGAACGCATGAGCGCCATCCTGACCCGGCCGCGGCCGCAGGCCGCCGCCCCCTCCCGTCGCCAGCGCGGCTCCGTGCTCGATGCACTGCCCACGATCGCCTCCGTCGCGATCCTGCTCCTGATGTTCGTCTACGGCGAGATGGCGTACGGCAAGATCTTCCAGGCCAACACCATCTCCAACCTGTTCATCAACAGCTCGTACCTGATCATCCTGGCGGTCGGGATGACGTTCGTGATCCTGACGGGCGGCATCGATCTGTCGGTCGGAGCAGTCATCGCCGTGAGCTCGCTCAGCGGGGTGTTCCTTGTCAACGCAGGCGTCCCGGTGCTGATTGCGGTGCCGGCGACGATCCTGATCGGCTCGCTCTTCGGCCTGGTCTCGGGTGTCCTGGTGCAGTACTTCAATGTGCAACCGTTCATCGCGACGCTCGCCATGATGTTCCTGGCCCGCGGCATCGCCTCCATCATGGCGACCACTCCGGTGCGCCTGGACGATGACTCGGCCTTCAGAGCGCTCGCCACCCCCATCAAGCTCATCGACGGCCCCAAGACCAACGACCTGGTCGTCACGCCCAGCGTGCTGATCATGATCGTGGTGGTGATCGTTGCTGTGCTCGTGCTCAAGCGCACGCGCTTCGGACGTACCGTCTACGCCATCGGCGGCGCCGAAAACTCCGCCGGGCTCATGGGCCTTCCGGTGGCCCGCACCAAGCTGTGGGTGTACCTGATCTCCGGCACGCTCGCCGGTCTCGCCGCCGTCGTCTACACGGCGCGCACCGGCATCGCCCAGAACGTCACGGGTGTGGGCTGGGAGCTGGACGCCATCGCCGCCGTCGTCATCGGCGGAACCATGCTCACGGGCGGCTACGGCTTTGTTCTTGGCTCCGTGGTTGGCGCCCTCGTCATCGGGATGATGACCCTGCTCATCACCCGTGACGGAACGGTGCCGCCCGAAGCCACCACCATCATCACCGGCGGCATCCTGCTGGCCTTCGTGCTGCTGCAGCGAGTCGTCCTCCTGAGAAAGAAGAAGAAGGCATGAACGCGGTGTTTGAGCCCGGTGCGGGCAAGAAACACGTCATCGGTGTGGACTTTGGAACCCTGTCAGGCCGGGCCGTGGTGGTGCGGGTCGAGGACGGTGCGCAGCTCGGCAGCGCCGAGCACGCGTACGGGCACGCCGTCATGGACTCCGTCCTGACCGCGGCGCCAGCTACCTACGGCACGATCACCCTGCCGCCGGACTGGGCCCTGCAGGATCCGGGCGACTACGAGGAGGTGCTCCGGCGCGCGGTGCCCGCCGCGATCGCCGAGGCCGGAATCGACCCGGCCACCGTGATCGGTATCGCCACCGACTTCACGGCCTGCACCATGATCCCCACGCTGGAAGACGGAACGCCGCTGAGTCGCGTGGCCGGTCTGGAGGGGCGGCCGCATGCCTACGTGAAGCTCTGGAAGCACCACGCGGCACAGCCGCAGGCAGACCGCATCAACGACCTCGCGGCCGAGCGCCGCGAGCCGTGGTTGGCCCGCTACGGTGGGTTCATCTCCTCCGAGTGGGAGTTCGCCAAGGCTCTGCAGCTGCTCGAAGAGGATCCGGAGATCTACGCCCTCATGGATCGCTGGGTCGAGGCGGCCGACTGGATCGTGTGGCGCTTGTGCGGGAACTACGTGCGCAACGCCTGCACCGCCGGCTACAAGGGCATCCTTCAAGACGGCGCCTACCCCTCGAGTGACTTCCTGCGCGGGCTGAACCCCGCCTTCGCCGACTTCGCACAGAGCAAGCTGGCGCAGCCGCTCGGGGAACTCGGCTCCCGGGCGGGCGGCCTGAGCGCCGAGGCGGCGGCCTGGACGGGGCTACCGGAGGGGATCGCCGTCGCCGTCGGCAACGTCGACGCCCACGTCACGGCCCCTGCGGCGAAGGCCGTGGACCCGGGGCAGATGGTGGCGATTATGGGCACCTCGACCTGCCACGTCATGAGCTCCGATCACCTCGTCGAGGTGCCAGGCATGTGCGGTGTGGTGGACGGCGGCATCGTCGCCGGCCTCTACGGCTACGAGGCCGGCCAGTCCGGGGTGGGAGACATCTTCGGCTGGTTCATCGAGCAGCACGTGCCTGAGCGCTACGTGGAGGCGGCCGAGGCCCGCGGCATCAGCGTGCACAGCTACCTCACCGAGCTCGCCTACGCGGAGCCGGTCGGCGCTCACGGTCTGGTCGCGCTCGACTGGCACTCGGGAAACCGCTCGGTGCTCGTGGATCACGACCTCTCGGGGGTCATCCTTGGCCAGACGCTCGCCACCCGACCGGAGCAGGAGTACCGAGCGCTGCTCGAAGCAACGGCGTTTGGTGCCCGCATCATCGTCGAAACCTTCAAGGCCTCCGGCGTGCCGGTGGGCGAGTTCATTGTGGCCGGAGGATTGCTCAAGAACCGCGAGCTCATGCAGACGTATTCGGACGTGCTGAGGATGCCGGTGTCCGTGATCGGCTCCGACCAAGGCCCCGCTCTGGGCTCCGCCATCCACGCGGCTGTCGCGGCGGGGGAGTACCCGGATATCCGGGCGGCCGCCGCGGCCATGGGGTCGCTCATCCGCAACGCGTACGAACCGCAGGACGACTCCGCCGACACCTACGATCTGCTCTTCGCCGAGTACCGGCGTCTGCACGATCACTTCGGCCGGGGCGGAGACGAGATGATGCACCGCTTGCGCGACATCCGGCGCGATGTGCTCGCCGAGGCGGCGGCTCCGCGGCAGGAGGTCTCGGCATGAGCGTGTTGGCCCAGGAGCAGTCCCTCGAGGAACGGATCCAGGCGGCCAGGGAGCAGGTCTGCTCGCTTCACGCGGAACTCACCCGCTACGGGCTGGTCGTGTGGACGGGCGGCAACGTCTCCGCCCGCGTGCCCGGCGCGGAGCTCATGGTGATCAAGCCGAGCGGGGTGCTCTACGACGAGCTGCGCCCGGAGAACATGATCCTGTGCACGCTTGAGGGCGAGGTGGTGCCGGGCACGCCGGGCTCCGAGCGCTCGCCGTCATCTGACACGGCGGCCCACGCCTACGTCTACCGGCACCTGCCCGAGGTGGGCGGCGTGGTGCACACGCACTCCACCTACGCGACCGCCTGGGCGGCGCGCGGCGAGGAGATCCCGTGCGTCATCACGGCAATGGCCGACGAGTTCGGCGGGCCGATCCCCGTGGGGCCCTTCGCCATCATCGGCGACGACTCCATTGGGCGCGGCATCGTTTCGACGCTGAGGGGGCACCGCTCCCGAGCGGTCCTCATGCGCGGGCACGGCCCGTTCACGATCGGCGCCACGGCGAAGGACGCAGTCAAAGCTGCGGTGATGCTGGAAGACGTGGCACGGACCGTTCACCTGGCCGCCCAGTCGGGGCAGCTGCAGCCGCTGGACCCGCTCGCCGTCGACGCGCTCTACGCGCGGTATCAGAACGTTTACGGGCAGAGCGGCGACGACCGCCGCGAACCGCCCGCCCCCATCACCCCCACGGAAGGAAGCACCGATGTCCCGCGCGGCACTGCGAACTGAGCTCGACGAGTACCAGGTCTGGTTCCTGACCGGAAGCCAGGGGCTCTACGGCGAGGAGACGCTCGCCCAGGTTGCGGCGCAGTCCCGCGTGATCGCCGAGGCACTCGACGCCGGGACCCCGGTGCGCGTGGTGTGGAAGCCGGTGCTGACTGACCGTGATGTGATTCGGCGCACCATGCTCGAGGCAAACTCCGACGATGCGGTGATCGGCCTGGTGGCGTGGATGCACACGTTTAGCCCGGCCAAGATGTGGATCTCGGGCCTCGACCTGCTCCAGAAGCCCTTGCTGCACCTGCACACGCAGGCCGAGGTGGAGCTGCCGTGGGCCACGATCGACATGGACTTCATGAACCTGAATCAGGCCGCTCACGGCGACCGCGAGTTCGGATACATCCAGTCACGGCTCGGCGTGGCCCGCACCACCGTCTCCGGGCACGTGAGCGACCCCCGCGTGGTCGCGGAGGTGTCGACCTGGCAGCGGGCCGCGGCCGGCCGTGCCGCGCTGCAGTCTCTGCGGCTCGCCCGTTTCGGGGACAACATGCGCTTCGTTGCCGTCACCGAGGGAGACAAGACCGAGGCCGAGCGTCGACTCGGCGTGCAGGTCAACACGTGGGGCGTGAACGAGCTTGCCGCTGCCGTGGACGCCGCGGAGCCGGCGGAGATCGACGCCCTGATCGCCGAGTACGTGGAGCTGTACGACGTGGCCCCCGAGCTCCTTCCTGGCGCCGCGCGCCACGCGTCGCTTCGCTATGGTGCCGCGATCGAGGTGGGGCTGCGCTCCTTCCTCGAGGAGGGAGGCTTCGGTGCCTTCACCACCAACTTCGAGGATCTTGGCGGCCTGCGCCAGCTGCCCGGTTTGGCCGTGCAGCGACTCATGGCGGAGGGCTACGGCTTTGGCGCGGAGGGCGATTGGAAGACGGCCGTGTTGGTTCGGCTTGCCAACGTCATGGGCGCCGGGCTGTCCGGTGGCGCGAGCCTCATGGAGGACTACACCTACGACCTGACCCCCGGGAACGAACGCATCTTGGGTGCGCACATGCTTGAGGTGTCTCCGTCCCTGACGACCACGCGGCCCCGCCTGGAGATCCATCCCCTCGGCATCGGCGGGCGCGAGGATCCGGTGCGCCTGGTCTTCACCGCCGACGCCGGCCCCGGTGTGGTGGTTGCGCTGTCTGACATGGGCGATCGCCTGCGTTTGACCGGCAATGATGTGACGCTTGTCGACGCCCCGGACCTCCCCAGGCTGCCGGTCGGCCGCGCGGTCTGGCGTCCGGCTCCCGATTTCCCCACTAGTACCGCGTGCTGGCTGGAGGCGGGCGCCGCACACCATACGGTCATGAGTACCGCCGTCGGCCTTGAAACCTTCAGGACCTTTGCCACCATGGTGGGGATCGAGCTCATGGAAATCACCGACGACACGAGCGTGCCCAGCTTCGTCCGCGAACTACGCTTGAACGACGCATACCAACGCTTGACGGGGAGGTGAGTGGCTCGGTTCGGTCACTCTCGGGGCGCCAGCTGCGCCTTGAACACGATGATTACGCGGCGGACGTCGCCACGGTGGGGGCTTCGCTGCGGACGCTTTCGTGGCGGGGCCGCCCGCTGGTGCGGGGCTTTGCCGCTGACGGGCTTCGCCCCGTGTATGCCGGCGCCATCCTCGCGCCGTGGCCCAACCGGGTCATCGACGGCAGCTACGCGTGGGACGGCGAGCGGCGACAGCTCGCGTTGAGCGAACCGGCCCGGGGGCACGCGCTCCACGGGCTCGTCCTCTGGAACGACTTCGAGGTGCTCGAGGAGGGCCGGGATCGTGCCGTGCTGGCCACTGTGATCGAGGCCCAGGACGGATACCCTCACCGGGTGGGTGTGCAAGTCGAGTACGTTCTGCGCGAGCGTGGGCTCGTCACCCGTGTCAGGGCTGAGTTGTTGGCGGGAGCCGCCGCGCCGTTCGGGTGGGGTTCGCACTCGTACTTGTGTGCCCCCGGGGACACGGTGAACGAGTGGACCCTCTCCTTACCGGCGGCCGCGGTTCAAACGGTGAGCGCCGAACGCCTCATCCCCACCGGCGTCGCCGAGGTGCAAGGCACCGAGCTCGATTTCAGGCGACACAGGGTTGTGGGTGAAACCTTCATCGACCACGCCTTCACCGGGCTCCAGCGCGACGACGCGGGGCTGGCCCACGTGGACGTGCTCGACGCCGCGGGCGTGGGAGTGCGCATGAGTTGGGGGAGCGAGTGCGGGTGGGTGCAGATCCACACGGCCGACCGGCCGGAGCCCGAGCTGAACCGCACCGGCCTCGCCGTGGAACCCATGACCTGCCCGCCAGGCGCCTTCGACTCGGCGAAGGACGTCATCCGGCTCGAGGCCGGCACGCCTCACACGGCATCGTGGAGGATCTCGGCCCTGGGTTAGAGGCGTCCGACTGACGGAACACAACATGCCCCCAGCGATCTATCGCTGGGGGCATGTTGTGTTCCATAGGTCCCGTGAGGTCCGGCCGGAGCCCGAGCTGCTTGCCCATCCCACGTTCGCCCCGGCACCTCTCGACGCTGACGTAGCTTGGCCCGACATCGGTGAGCGCCGCTCTCCGTGGGCCTCTTGCGGCCGACCGAGGTAGAGACGGCCGGCCGGGGGAGCGGTGATTGAAGGGCCGGCTCGGCCCAGGTCGCGGGCCGGGACTCCAAAGCAAGGACCCCCGGTGCCGCTCCGTTACAGGAGCGACACCGGGGGTCCATTGCTTCCGGGGGCCTAGTGCTGGCGTCGCCGCCGGGTGGAGGCCAAGGCCAGAGCGCCGATCACCAAGAGCGCGAGCGCTCCGGCAACCCACCACGTCCCCGACAGCCCGGTGGGAGCAAGCGTGTCCTGGGGGCTTGCCTCATCGGTGGGGTAGGTGGGGACGGCAGTCTGCCCGTCGGTCCCGCCGTCGGTCCCGCCGTCGGACCCACCATCGGACCCGCCGTCTGACCCGCTTCCCGGGTCCTCGTCCGCGGTCACCCGCACCGTGTAGCTGACGGAAGCCAGGGACGGATCCAGCTCCTCCTCCGCCGTCAGGTTGAAGACCGGTGCACCGTCAACATCGAAGTGCACCGTGGCGGCGCGTGCATGGCGCCGCGGGTCATAGAGCCCCTCATCGCTCGCCTCGCCGGGCACTGCGGTGTCGTTCTCCGTCCGGGAGTGGAACACGATGACCGGGTTGCCCCATTCATCCGTGGTGAAGGAGTTGTGCCCGGGCCCCATTTGACCCGGCACATCGTCCGTGGTCAGCACTGGGTAGCCGGTCTTGACCCACGAGGAGGGGTCCATCAGGTCCGCGTCGTCGTTCGCGGTGAGCAGCCCCACTGCGTAGTGGCGGTCCACGGTGGACGCGGAGAACGAGACGTACACCTTGCCGTTGTGGTGGATCACGGAAGGACCCTCGTCGACCTGCTGTCCCTGCGCATCGTTGCGTTCCCAGGCCTGCGTTGGCTCTGAGAGCAAGATCGAGGGGGAGAGCAACTGCGTGGGGTCCTTCGGGTCGATTTCACCCATGCGCAAGGTCGAGGCTCCGGGCTTCTCGGCCCAAATCACATAGTGCCGGCCGTTCTGTTCGAACGCGGTCATGTCCAGCGAGAAGCTCGTGAACGCCTGATTGTCTCCGGCGGCCGCCTTGACCTGGCCAAGCATGGTCCAGTTGCTGGCGTCCATCACCTTCTCACCGGTGAACTCTCCACCGGTGTACTTCAGGACGACCGGTCGGATGTCCCACACGCCGCCCTTGCGAGCTGCGGTGAAGAGGACGTACCAGTCGTCCCCGATCTTCTGCAGCTCCGGGGCCCAGATGTACGGATTGAAGTCTGCTGATGAGGACTCGTCCCAGATGCTGACCTCCTCCGCGTCCTTCAGACCGGCGATGGTCTTGGCTCGCCGCAGAATGACCCGGTCGTAGCCCTCCTTGTCGCTCGCATTCACCATGGGATACGAACCGGTGAAGTAGTACCAGCCGTCGTCTCCCAAGGTGACGTCCGGATCCGCACGCCGCTCTACAAGGGTCTCCTCGTAGTTTGGGGCCTCCACGGTGCCGTTGACGGTGTAGGTGCCTGGGGTGGAGGCATCAACCGCGTCGAGATCCTGCTGGTTCCACACGATCCCGAACGTGCTCGTCGAACCCGAGGAGTAGCGCACCGTGGCGCTGTCTTCAGGCTCAGGGACCTCATCGCCCACCGAGATGGTCTGATCCTTGGGGGCATCGACACCGACGTTGGTGGTCCGACCGAGTTTGGTTGAAATCCGCTCGGTCTCGGCCGCCGTGAGGGGGAGGACCGACACACCCGTCGCGCTCGACGGCAGGCCCTCCGGCTCCGTCGCTGCCTCTGCGTGAACGACCGCACGCTGGGCGTTCGGCGCCGCGATCCTCTCAGGCTTGGAGAACGAGCCGAAGTCGGCCGTGCTCACGCTGTAGCGCTGGCCGTCCTTCGCGGTGATCTCGAGGACGTAGCGCTGATCGCTATTGCGGTAGTCGACCTGCACGCTCTCCGCGGCGATTCCCTCGGGGAGGGATACCAGGCGTTCCTTCGAGTACGCCACGAGATCGTCGGAATCGAACACGAACAGCTTGCTGGTCGGTCCGTTGTTATCCACCTCAGGGGCCACGAGCCCGAAGCCGCCGTCCGCGCGGCGGAAGAGCGTCGGCTGGCCGAAGCGCACCGTGCCGAGGGTCGGGTAGAGGATGGCCTTGCCCTTGTTGCCCGGGGTATAGGCGCCGTCTTCGCTGGCCGTGGCGAGGTGCAACACGTCCGTCAGCTTGGAGGCACCGGTTCCCAGGTACGACGCGGCTGAGCCGGTATCACGGGCGAGAACGGTGATCACGTAGTCGCGTTTCGCGCTGGCACCGTCTTTGCTGAAGGTCGCGGTCAAGGTCACCTCACGAGGGGCCTCGCCGCGCGTGACGGTACCTGTGGCGTCGAGCGCGCTGGTGTCCGAACTGGCCCAGCTCACCGAGACGTCGTCCACCTCGGAGAGCAGGACGACGTCCTTCCATGCCTGCTTCAGACCGAGGTCGAACCCTGCCGCCGCACGTTCGACGTCGTTGGCGGGGTTCCGGGAAAGCACCGTGACCTGGAAGTCACGGGTCGCCGTCCTTCCGCCCAAGGCGAGGGTGGCGGTCAAGGTGACCGTCACGTCGTCGCGCGTATCACGGGTGACCGTGCCATCCGCCGCAAGGTGCCCCGCATCGCTCGTGGTCCACGAAATGCTCGAACCGTTGGCCCCGTTGGAGGCGAGGTTCAGGCTGGCGATGGTTGATTCCGGCACAGAGAGTGCGTCGGCGTCCGCAGTGAGGGCGGCATTGACGACGTCGTCGCCGGCCCCCGCGTAGTAGCGCTGAGCCACCTCCTGGGCGGTGGCAGCCTTGGTCGTGACGAGCAGGTCCTTCACTCCGCCCGCGTAGAACTTGTCGGCGTACGAGGAACGCCCGATGTAGGCGACGAGATTCGTGCCAAGGTCGGAGACCTTGCGGTCCGTGGCGACCGTGCCGATGGCGGTGCCGTTGAGGTAGCCGGTGAGCTTCCCGGGCTCGATCACTGTGGTGTACAGGGCCCATTCATCGTTGGTTGCGGGTCCGGCGATGCCCTGGGCGGCGTTGGTCGGGGCGATGCCCTTTTCCGTGTTCCAGGGTGCCGAGGCGTTCACCGAGCCCGTGATGACCGACTTGAACTGGTTGGAGCCATTGCGCGGGTTGAAGAGCCAGTAGTTGCTCGGCGTGCTTTGAGTCGATCCGAAGAAGAGCGCGGCGTAGTTGCCTGCGCCGGTGGTGTTCTTGAGCCACACCGACACGGTCAGCGTGTCCTGCCCGTCGAAGGCCCCCGTCGGCATCTGAACGTACGCGGCCGAGGAGCCGGCCGTGCCGCCGGGAAGGGTCAGGACGTCGTCCTTGACGGTCGCCCCGTTCCCCCTGACGGTGCCATCTAGCCCGTTTCCTGACGCGTCGGGGACGGTCGTGCCTGCGGTCGCGGCGCCGAGCTGCGAGAAGTCGTAGCGCAGCAGCGCGCCGTCGCCTCGTTCGTCCTTGACGGTGATGGTCGCCGTCGCTGGCAGCTTCAGGCCGGCCACGGTGCCCGAGAGCTGCACCGTGCCTGCCGCCTGGTTGTAGCCAGTGGGCAAGGACTCCCAGACGACCGCCAGGTCCTGGGTCGAACCGTCCTTGAAGGAGACCGCCACCTTAGAGGGGAGCGTGACCTCGTCCCCCACGCCGATGGTGCGAGCGGTGTCCGCCGCCGCGGTGGCCTCGGGAAGGTACGCGGCCATAATGGCCTCGTACTCGGAAGCGGTGACCGGCAGCACGGTCCCGTGGCGCGGGGCCGGGGACGGGAGCGTGGCGCCGTTCACTGCGTTCCACTTCTGCTCGGTGAGCGAGTCCGAGTGGAGTGGCAGATACTTGCGCCCGCCGAACTCGTCAACGAAGAGGTAATAGCCCCCACCGTTCACGTCCCCCGGGTTGGCCTTGAAGACGGTGGGGCCTTCAACCGCACCCGTGCCGGCGGACTTGCCGATGCACTTCTGGCCCATGTCCCAGCCGCCCGACTTGTCGGTGAACTGGGTCAGCGAGGCGGAGCTCTCGGCGAAAACGTCGAGGCAGCCGTAGGCCTGGCCCTCGTCCTTCGTGAAGCGGTAGTACGTTCCGTCCTCCTCGATCACCGTGGAGTCGATGCGTGAGGTCCCCGTGTCCTGCCACGGCTTCGCCTCGGAGAACGTGCGGAAGTCGCGGGTGGTCGCGAACATCATGGTGTTCGGCGGGGACGTCTTGGTGTGGTCCGGGTCGTCAGAGCCGTAGAGCTTGGAGGCCCAGAAGACGACGTACTCGCCGCGGGTGGCGTCCCAGTAGGCCTCCGGGGCCCAGGTGTTGCCTGCGTTGTCAGGCGAGACCTTCACATGGCGCTGCTCGGACCAGTTCACGAGGTCGTGGGACTCCCACACCTCGAGGTACTTGCTGCCGCTGCGCTGTGAATCGTTCCAGCTCGTGCCGCCGCCGATCGAGAGGTCGGTGGCGACGAGGTAGAACGTGTCACCCTCGGGCGAACGCACGATGAAGGGGTCGCGCAGGCCCTTGGTCGACTGGGTCGACGTCAGCACCGGGGCTCCCTTGTTGAGGGAGATCCAGTCGCGCGCGTTATTGCCGTTCGAGGCCCCGAAGTAGATCTTCTCGCCAGGCACGCTATCCGCGGTGAAGTACGTGAAGAGATACGCGCTGGGATCCTCCTTGCGCGGCAAGGCGGGAACCGTCACCTCAAACGTGGCCGCCGTGCTGGCGGCTCCGCGGGTGATCGTGGCGGTCAGCGTGAGGCTTGTTGCCGGCTGGCCCGTGGCGGGGCGAGTGAGCACGCCGTCCGCCGAAAGGGTGTCAGGCGCGCTCGAGCTCCACCGCACGTTCAGGCCAGAGGCCGAGGCCGGCAGGGTGATGTTGCTGCGCACGTCGTCGAGCCCGGGCAGGCTCAGCTTGGCCGCCGCCGCGTCGGTGGCGGCCTGGTCGGGGTCATCGACGCCCGGAACCGTCAAGGAGAGGCTCTTCTGCTCGAGCGTGGTCCCGGCGGTCGACGACACGGTGAGGGTCACCGCCTCGTCCCGCTTGCTGCGGTTCACCGTCCCATCGGCGGCGATCACCGCCGGATTCGAGGATTCCCACGCGAGCCGGGTGCCCCGGGGGCCCGTTGTGGGAAGCGCGAGGTCGGCGACCACGTTGGTGGTATCCCCGAGTCGGCCCAGCGCCCAGGAGGCGTCCGCCTCGGCGAGGGCTTGCCGCCCGGTTGCCGTGAGGTCGGCGACCTCCCCGCTGGTGAGCGCGTGATCGTAGATGCGCACGTCCCGCAGGATGCCTTGGAACGAACCATCGGCGGCATACGCCGAGGCGCCGAGCACGTTGCGGGTGGTCTTGCCCGATCCGATGTCCGCCGGCTTGATGCTCACCTGGCTGTTCCTGGCGACCTCTTGGCCGTCCTCGTACAGCACGCCGGTGGTCCCGGTCTGGGTGTAGGTCAGCCGCTTCCAGACGCCCTTGCTCAGATCGTGATTCGACTTGGTGACCTGCTCGCGGCCCCAGGCCTTGTCCGAGATCGTCGCTCGATAGGGCGTGCTTGTGCTGAACAGGTATCCGTTACCGGATTCTGGCGTTCCGACCGCGGCGTTGCCGAGGTTGTAGACGAAGTGTGCGCCCTTCAGTTGCGGGTCAACCCACGTGTCCATGGTGACGGTGATGGAGTCGAGGCCGGCGATCAGGTGGTCGGGGAGCTTGATGGAGTTGCCGGACGAGGCGGCACCGCCGGAGAAGCGGAAGCCGGCTCCCTCCGCCCAGGTGGCCGCGCCGGCGACGGTGGCGTCCTGGCCGCGGCCGGAGGCGTCGGCGACGCGCGAGCCGGCGGACTCGTTGAGCGGGTACCAGGCGACGAGTCCGTCGCTGGGCCCGTCTGCAGCTGGTGCGGCCGGCAGCGTCGAGGCGCGCGCCTGGGGGGGGGGTGAGGCGGCGACGAGCGCGGTGAAGCCGAGCCCCATCACGGTCGTCACGGTGAGGGCTGATCTGGCCCAGGGTCGGGGTGACAAGAGTCCTCCTGCGGGTGGGGGAACGAAGGGTGCACGTGGCACCCCAAGAAAGTTACCGGTAACAATCTGATGAGACAAGGGTCACAGTCCCATCGGTCCGAGTTCAGCGCGGCGGGGTCTTCTCGTCGATCCACAACACGGACGGCCGCCGATCTTGCACCAGGGTGCGCGGGTCGCGGTAGCGCTCGTCCCTGCCGTGGCCCGCCCGCAGGCCCCAATGCACGCAGCGCTCGGAGCAATGCCCGCCGGTCGCCACCGTGCCGATCGCCTGCCCGGCGCGCACGGCGTCCCCCACGCTCACGCTCGCCTCGACGGGCTCCAGCGTGGTGCGCCAGCCGCCGCCCACCTCAATGGCCACGGTTGGCCGCCCCGCCACCGAGCCAACGAAGCTCACGGTGCCGTCGGCGGGCGCCACGACGGGCTCCCCGGCGCCGGCGGCCAGATCGACGCCGCGGTGTCCGGCCTCCCAGCGCCGCTCCGGTGTGTCGTAGTCGGCCAGCATGCCGACGCCCTCCCAGCTGTCGCCGGGTGCCGGTGCCTGGCCCACGGGCGGGAAGCCCGCCGCCGCGGCGACCAGCGCCACGCCTGAGAGCCCAAGCATCAACACCCCTCGGCGCCGGCCGAGCTTCATGCGCGCTGCGCGCGGCGAAAAGGCTAGGGGAGCCAGCGGGGGAGGGGGATCGGGCGGTTCCGGGCCCTCTCGTGTTCCTATCCCCGGCACCCGCCTCAGCTCGAGGCCGTCGCGTCCCAGCCAGCGCGGCCCCTCGCCCGCGACGCGTGGACCGCCCCGGCTCGCCACGCCCGCTCCGGCCCTTTTCGCACGCGCCTGGGCGTGCCCACGTGTTGTCTCCATCCACCCAGGGTGCGCCGCCCGCGGCGGCGACGCCGCGCCGTCGTGCCTTGATGTGAACAAGCGGAAACGGTGAGGGGAAGTGTGGGGGAGCGCACGAGTCCCCGTGCAAGAGCACGCCTCCGCGTGCCCTACAATGGAAAGAGCGATGTCGTGTGCCCGCATGCGGTGCCACACATCGACTTCGCGCATCGCGCACCGTCCGCTTCGTGAGAGGCGAGCGGCACCCCCACCCGTGGTCCGGATTCTTCCGGTGGGTTGGCGTGGCCTCAAGCCCTGAGGCAAACGATGCCAGGGATCGTTCCCCAATCGGGGGAGTGATCGTCAACCGCAAACGATAAGGGCGGGAGCGCGCTGCGCGTGCCCCGTTCGAAAGGAGCACGACATGCCCGTCGTGACCATGCGCCAGCTGCTGGACTCCGGTGTCCACTTCGGCCACCAGACCCGTCGCTGGAACCCCAAGATGAAGCGCTTCATCTTCACCGAGCGCAACGGCATCTACATCATCGATGTCCAGCAGTCGGTGGGATACATCGATCGCGCTTTGGAGTTTTTGAAGAAGACCTTGGCCCAGTGCGGCTCCGTGCTCTTCGTCGGCACCAAGAAGCAGGCCC
>JALAHE010000125.1 GCA_022712075.1 Galactobacter sp. | reverse complement strand
CGGGGTGCCCGGGGCCGTCTCGCTTTCCCCGGCCGCCGCCGTCTCCTCGGGCCTGGCTGGCCACGCCGGTGTCACGGGGGAGCTCGGCTCGGCCTCGGCCGGGGCGGCGTGCCTCGCCTGCCTTCCCGACGCGGGCCGCTCCGGCGGAGCAGGTGCCGCCGCCGGGTCGGGCGCAGGTGCAGGGTCCGGCGTCTGAGCGGCGGCCGACTGGGCCACGCCGGTCAGGATGGTCATGGCCCTGGCGTTGCCCGGCTGCGTCGTGAGCACCGTGGCGGCCTCCGTGACCGCCTCGGAGCGCAGACCGGCCGCCGCCAGCAGCTCGGCCAGCGCCAGGCGCAGCTCGGCGTTGTTCGGGTCCGCGGCCACGGCGGCCCGGACCGCCGCGATGGCGGCGTCGTTCATGATGAGGTCCCCCTGGCTCGGACTCCTGACGGTGTCAGACCAAGCGTAGCCCGGCGGCCCGACGCCGGGCCCATCCCCCAGCCGGGAACGGCAAACGCCGCGGCCCGCCCCGAAAGGGCGGGCCGCGGCGTCGTGCATCAAGGCCGCCTCAGGCGGCACCCGACGTCAGACCACGGGTCCGATCAGATCGTGGATCTGGATCGTCTGATCGCGGTCGGGGCCCACGCCGATCGCGGAGAAGCGGCAGCCCGACATGGCCTCGAGGGCCAGGACGTACTTGCGCGCGTTCTCCGGCAGATCCTCGAGCGTCTTGGCGCCGGAGATGTCCTCGGTCCAGCCGTCGAAGTACTCGAAGATCGGCTTGGCGTGGTGGAAGTCCGACTGGGTCATGGGGACCTCGTCGTGGCGGACGCCGTCCACGTCGTAGGCGACGCAGACCGGGATCCGCTCGATGCCCGTGAGCACGTCCAGCTTGGTGACGAAGTAGTCGGTGAAGCCGTTGACGCGCGCGGCGTAGCGGGCCAGCACGGCGTCGTACCAGCCGGTGCGGCGCGGGCGGCCGGTGTTGACGCCGAACTCGCCGCCGACGGTGCGCAGCTGCTCGCCCATCTCGTCGAAGAGCTCGGTCGGGAACGGGCCGGCACCCACGCGGGTGGTGTAGGCCTTGATGATGCCGATGGAGCGCTGGATGCGCGTGGGGCCGATGCCCGCACCCACGGAGGCGCCGCCGGCGGTCGGGTTGGAGGACGTCACGAACGGGTAGGTGCCGTGGTCGACGTCGAGGAAGGTGGCCTGGCCGCCCTCCATGAGGACCACCTTGCCCTCGTCCAGCGCGTTGTTCAGGACCAGCTCGGAGTCGATCATCATGGGGCGCAGGCGCTCGGCGAACTGCAGGAAGTACTCCACGATTTCGTCCACCGTGACGGCGCGACGGTTGTAGATCTTCACGAGCAGCTCGTTCTTCTGGCGCAGCGCACCCTCCACCTTCTGGCGCAGGATGGACTCGTCGAAGATGTCCTGGACGCGGATGCCGAGGCGGCCGACCTTGTCCATGTAGGTGGGGCCGATGCCGCGGCCCGTGGTGCCGATGGCGCGCTTGCCGAGGAAGCGCTCCGACACCTTGTCCATGGTCTGGTGGTACGGCGCCACGAGGTGGGCATTGGCCGAGACGCGCAGGCGCGAGGTGTCGGCGCCGCGGGACTCGAGCGCGTCCATCTCCTCGAAGAGGGCCTCGAGGTTGATGACGCAGCCGTTGCCGAGGATCGGGATGGTGTTCTCGGAGAGGATGCCGGCCGGGATGAGCTTGAGCTCGTACTTCTCCCCGCCCACGACCACGGTGTGGCCGGCGTTGTTGCCGCCGTTCGGCTTGACCACGTAGTCAACGCGGCCGCCCAACAGGTCGGTGGCCTTGCCCTTGCCCTCGTCGCCCCACTGGGCGCCGACGATGACGATCGCTGGCATCGGGTTCTCCCCTCCGTGTGCCGCAGTGCGCGGCGGTTTCCGGCCGGTCAGCCGGGGCCCGGTTGCCCGGACACAGGAACGCCTCCCACATCGCGCGCTCTTCGAGTTGAGGCGGCGGGTGCAAGAGGCTCTTGCGATCAAAGTTTACCCGCCCGGGGGAGAAACACTAAAGGCTGTGTCGTCGCGGGGTGCCGGGGTCGTTTCCGTTCGGCGCTTTGAGGCGCGTTCGGCGCATTGAGGCGCGGTTTTCCCGCCTCAAAGCGGAACGCGCGCCTCAAAGCTGTGGATCCAACGCACGACGGCGGCCGGGCGGGTCGGGCGGTCAGCTCACCGCGAGGCGCAGGGCGTCCTCGACGAGGGCGGGCCAGCTCGTGTCGCTGCCCTCCGGCAGCAACACCCAATCCTTGAAGGGGCGGCCCTTGCCGGAGGGGTCGAAGAGCTCGGCGCCCTCGAGGGCGAGGGCGGCCTCGATCTCCGGGGTGTCGCGGCGCAGCTTCACCGCGAACTCGTTGCCGGACAGACAGGCCAGCGCCTTGCCTCCCAAGGTCAGGGCGCGGGTGCCGAACATGGCTCCCTCCACCACCCCGGCCCCGGCCAGTTCTTCCTTGAGCGCGTCGAAGGCCGCGAGCGACTCGGGCGTGGACGGCGACTTTTCCCGCATCACTTTCCCCCATTCATGATCGTGTTGAACGCCAGCGCGATGACCAGCGCGTTCATGGCAAAGGACACCACCGAGTGCACCGTCACGAGCCAGCGCAGGCGCGTATCCAGGACGGTGACGTCCGAGGCCGCGAAGGTGGTGCCCATCGTGAAGGCGAAGTACACGTGGTCCACGAGGCCCGGCCGTGGGGTCCCGGGGAAGTCAAGCACCTTGTCCGGGCGGGCCATCTCGCTGCGCAGCTGGTAGATCTGCGCCATCCCCCAGTGCATGAACACCCACCCGAGGAACATGGCCCAGACGCCCAGGACCTTGAGCTCCCAGGTGTCGTCCGCTGCGGCGGCCTTGTTCACCACGATGAGCTGCAGGGCCACGACCACGCCGATCGCTGCGGGAATGAGCGTGAAGAACCAGGCCACCGGCACGCGCCACCAACCGATCCATAGCCGGGAGGCGGGTTCGCTCGAACGCCCGGGCCACCTGGCCCGCAGGCCCAGCACCGCGGCGGCCAGCGCCGCGTAGACCGAGCCGCCGATGCACCACACCCGTAGCCATTCGAGGCCGTCGTCGACAATCGCCACCGCGCCGATCACCGCGAGCGCGAGCTGCACCGCCCAGTTCGCAACGATCCAGAAGGCGTCGTTGTTGCGCAGGCGCGCCAGGAACTGCGCCCTGCGGCTCGGTGGCAGGCGCTTCGTGCCCATCCCG
>JALAHE010000124.1 GCA_022712075.1 Galactobacter sp. | reverse complement strand
CCCGCGCCCAGCGCGGGACACGACGCCGCTCGCGGCGGGCCAGCCCCGCCCCGACGGCGCGCCGGGCCACGGACCCGGGCCCGCGCCGTCGAGCACCTCCACCACCCCGGAACCCGCCACGCTCACCGTGGTGCGCCGCAAGCACGTGGGGCGCTGGGTGACCGCCGCCCTCCTGACCTTCGTGGCCGCCCAGTTCCTCTGGTCCCTCGCCACGAATCCCCGCTACGAGTGGGGCGTGTTTGCCGAGTACTTCTTTGCCCCTGCCGTGCTCAGCGGCCTGGGCCTGGCCCTGCTGCTCACCGTGCTCGGCACGATCCTCGGCTTCGCGCTCGGCACGGTCCTCGCCGTGCTGCGCCTCTCCCCCTCGCCGCTGCTCTCGGCGCCGGCGTGGGCCTTCGTGTGGTTCTTCCGCTCGGTCCCGCTCGTGGTCCTGATCCTGGTGTTCTACAACCTTGGCTATCTCTACCCGACGTTGGGCCTGGGCACGCCCTTCACGACCGACTACTGGCTCGTGGAGTTCCAGACGACGCTCACCATCACGGCCTTCGCGGCGGCCCTCATCGGCATCTCGCTGCACGAGGCCGCGTACGCCTCCGAGATCATCCGCGGCGGCATCCTCTCGGTCGACGCCGGCCAGCTCGAGGCTTCAGCGGCCCTGGGCCTGCCCGCCACGGTGCGCTTCTTCCGCATCGTGCTCCCGCAGGCGGCGCGGGCGATCCTGCCCAACGCCTTCAACCTCGTGATCGGGCTCATCAAGGGCACGTCCGTGGTGTTTGTGGTGGCGCTGCCGGAGATCTTCTACACCGTGCAGGTCATCTACAACCGCAACGGCCGCGTGATCCCGCTGCTGCTCGTGGCGTGCGTCTGGTACGCGCTCATCACCACGTTGCTCTCGATCGCCCAGTACTACGTGGAGCGCCGCTTCGCCCGCGGCACCTCCCGCGTGCTGCCTCCCACGCCGCTGCAGCGCGGCCGGGCCGCCGTGCGCCGCTGGTGGGGCTCGCTGGCCTCGGAAGGCACGACGGCGCCACCGCCGGGTTCGGCGGGCAGCGCCGCCGCCGCCGCGCTCGCCACCGAGACGCAGGGGGTCACGCGATGAGCGCGCCCGCCCTGCAGCGCACGTCCGGTGCCGTGACCGGCACCGGCGCCGAGGTGGTCATCGAGGCCGTGAGCAAGTCCTACTCGGGGACCCAGGTCCTGAAGGACGTGAGCCTCACGGTGGCCGCCGGCGAGGTCGTCACGCTGATCGGCCCGAGCGGCTCCGGCAAGTCCACGTTGCTGCGCACCGTGAACCACCTCGAGACGGTGGATTCCGGCTCCGTCACGGTGGGCGGCGAGTACATCGGCTACGCCCTGCGCGGCGGGGCCCTGCACGAGCTGCCCGAGCGCGAGGTGTTGCGCCGGCGCACCAAGGTGGGGCTGGTTTTCCAGCACTTCAACCTCTTCCCGCACCTGACGGCCGTGGAGAACATCGCCATCGCGCCGGTGTCCTTGAAGCGGCTCTCCAAGGCCGAGGCCGAGGAACGCGCAAGGGCCCTCCTGGCGCGCGTGGGTCTCGAGGGCCACGGGGACAAGTTCCCCCGCCAGCTCTCCGGCGGCCAGCAGCAGCGCGTGGCCATCGCGAGGGCCCTGGCCCTGGAGCCGGAGGTGCTGCTCTTCGACGAGCCCACCTCGGCACTGGATCCCGAGCTGGTCGGCGAGGTGCTCGAGGTGATCCGCGAGGTGGCCGGCGACGGCACCACGCTCATCATCGTCACGCACGAGATCGGCTTTGCCCGCGAGGTCTCCGACCGGATCGTCTTCCTCGACGCCGGGGAGATCGTGGAGCAGGGAACGCCGGAGCAGATCCTCTCCCACCCCACCCAGCAGCGCACGCGCGACTTCGTCTCCCGCGTCCTCTAAGACCCCGGCGCGCCGAGGCGGCGCGCCACCCCTTCATCACCCCATGTCGACTCGCCTGCGCCGGCCCGCACCGGGCACGGCGCGAGCGAGCGCGCCCTCAAGAAAGGCAGAGCCATCATGGCCAAGAAACTCTCGACCAAGCAGACCCTCGCCCTCTCCGCCGCCGGACTCCTGGTCCTCGGCGGGGCCACCGCCGGCATCGTCGCCGCCGCCAATGCGCAGCGCGGCGCCGAGCCGGAGCGCGCAGCGGCCTCGAGCCCGTTTGACCTCACGGCCGCGGCCAACAAGGACCGCGTGCGGCTTCAGCCCGTCGCGGCCGCCGTGGCGGAGCTCAAGGACTCCGGCTTCAAGCCCGTCACGCCCGGCAAGCTCACGGTCGCGACGTCGGCGAGCGCCCCGCCGCTCTCCGCGCTCGCCTCGGACGACAACACCACCCCCGTGGGCAACGAGGTGGATGTGGCCCAGCTCGTCGCTGACGGTCTGGGTCTCGAGCTCAACGTCGTGAACGTCTCCTGGGCCGATTGGCCGCTCGGTGTGCAGTCCGGCAAGTACGACATCGTCTCCTCCAATGTCACGGTGACGGACGAGCGCAAGGAGCTCTTCGACTTCTCCTCCACGCGCCAGGACCTGCTCGGCTTTGTTGTCGCCGAGACCTCCAAGGTCGCCTCCATCACGAAGGCCGACGACGTCTCCGGCCTGAAGCTCTCCGTCTCCTCCGGGACCAACCAGGAGAAGGTCCTGCTGCAGTGGAACAAGGACCTGGAGAAGGCGGGCAAGAAGCCGGCCGAGCTGGTCTACTACGACGACTATGCCGCCGCCTACCTCGCCATCGACTCCGGCCGCATCGACGGCTACCTCGGTCCGAACCCCACCGCGCTCTACCAGGTTGCCGTGGCCCCGGGCCGCAAGCTCGTGGGCACCATCGAGGGCGGCTGGCCCGCCACCGCTCCCATCGCGATCGGCACCCAGAAGGGCAACGGCCTCATCAAGCCCATCAACACCGTGCTGAACTCCGCGATCAAAGACGGCTCCTACGCCAAGGTGCTCACCCGCTGGGGTCTGAGCTCCGAGGGCCTGAAGACCTCCGAGATCAACCCCGCCGGCATCCCGAAGTCCGTGGGGAAGTAGCTTCCTGTCGGTGCCCGCACCACGGCCCCGCGACTTTTTGACCCATCCGCGACTTTTTCTCGCGGAGAAGCGAGAAAGTCGCGGGGCCGTCCGCTGGTGCCCGAGATGTTGCCCCTAGGGTGGGGCACATGGGGAACCTCTACACGTACTTTGCAGCCAACGACGACGCGGCGGCCGCCACCGCCATCGACGGGGAGAGCTTCCCCGACACCTCGCTGGTCCTCGATGCCGGCGTCGACCCGATCGTGGAGCTCGGCACCCTCGAGTCGATCTTGTCGGGTCGGCCCTACGAGGAGGTCGCCGACGACCCGCGCTCCGGCCATCTGCTGGCCGACGGCGGGGAATGCTGGGTGGTGACTCTCACCGACGGGGCGGCGACCGCGCTCGCCGCCGCCCAGCCTCCGAGGTGCGCCGAGGCGGCCATCGCTTGGTCCCACACCGAGGAGCTCGAGGGGGCCAACCCGGCTGACCTGGCCGAGGCGATCCGCGGCCTGTCTGGGTTGGCGACCCACGCCGCCGCCCGCGGCTGGAAGCTCTACTGCTGGATGTCGCTGTAGGCGCCAGACAACGACGACGGCCCGGCCTCCCCACGAGGGGAGACCGGGCCGTTGCCTTGTCCCGGCGGCGAGACGCTCAGGCGCCGGCGGTCACCGGGAGCTTGGGCAGCACGAGCCCGCGATCGAAGAGCCGCTCGGGGTCGACGCGATCGGAGACCGCGCGCAGGCGCTCGCCCGTGGCCCCCGGCCATGCCAGCTCGGCCGCGGCCGGTCGGGTGTCCGAGGAGTAGGCCCCGTAGGTGCCGGTGCCGATGGCCTGCAGCGGCGCGAAGGACTCGTCCTCGGCCGCCAGCCCCACGGGATGGACCCACGTGCCCATGAGCAGCTCCTGCGAGCGCCCCGCCCAGGCGGTGTCCTCGACGGCGACGTCGGCCACGGCTCCGCCGAGCGCGCGCAGCTCGCCCACCGCGGTGGCCTCGTGCGCGAGGGCCTGGGCCATGGCCTCGCCCGCCTCCTGGTTGGCGTGGTCAACGAGCACATCGCGCATGTGGATGCGCTGCTGGCCCAGGTGGGGGCTGCGCGGGGTGGGGACCACGTGCACGTAGGGAACCACCTGCGCGTTCTGCTCCATGACGCCGGCCAGCTCCAGGGCGGACTGCAGCGTGGGGGTCGCTGCCCCCGTGTCGTCGCCGGCCCACACATTGGTGGCCCGGGCGGCAAAGCGTCCGCCGCCCATGGCCTGCACCATGAGGAAGCTCTCCATCTCGCGCGGGGCCTGGGAGATCCAGTCTCCCCAGTCCCGCGTGAAGCGAGGCAGGTCGTCCACGAGGTACTGGATGCCCTGGTGCACCACGGAGGCGTTCCCGGCCTGCGTGTGCAGCGGCTGAGCGCGGAACACGAAGTCCAGGGCGATGCCCGCCTGCGTCGCCCCGCCGCGCACGGCCCGGAACAGCTCGGGGTCCGTGGTCGCGTCAACCCAGCGGATCTGTCCGTCCGCCGTGAGCACGCGCACGCGCTCGATGCGGTCGAGGGTCATGCCCTGCGAACGGGCGAAGTAGCCAAGGCCACCGGCTGTGGCGAGCCCGCCCACGCCGGTGTCGCCCATGTTCCCGCTGGTCAGCACGAGGTCGTACGGCGCAAGCGCTGCGGCGACGTCTCCCCAGATGGCGCCGGCCTGCACCTGCACGAGCCCGGACTCGGGATCGATCACCTGGATCCGCTTGAGCGCCGAGAGGTCGACGACCACGCCGTCGGTGTTGGTCGAGGTCCCGGCGATGCCGTGGCCGCCCGAACGCACCGAGAACGGGACCCGCTCCCCCGTGGACTCGCGAAGGCGGGCCGCGTACTCGACGGCCTGCGCGACGTCGTCCTCCGTGCGCGCCATGACCACGGCGCCGGGGCGACCCACCGCCATATAGCTTGAGCGCACGCGCTGATAGCGCGACTCACCCGGCACGACGACGGCGACCCCGAGTTCCGCGGGTAGCTCAGGCCAGGCGGCCGGCACGCGGGAGGCGTCCGCGCCGCGCGTGGAGACGATCTCGAAGCCGACCACGCCGAGCTCGCGGGTTACGTCCTCGTGGTCACGCAGGATTGCCTCGCCGGAGGCGCTGCCTGCCGCGGCGTAGGCGGCGGAGACGAACCCGACCTCGTCGGCCGTGATCATGTCCTCGTCGATGTAGCTGCGCTGGCGCGTGCCGACCGGCCCCATGATGAGCGCGTGGAACTGCGCGCGCTCGGGCCCCGCCTCCTGGCCCGCCACCGCGTTCATCATGCGCAGGGCGGCCTGCTCCATCGAGATGATCGAGGAGCCTGGCACCGGCGTGGAGGCCGAGCCGCCCAGGATCAGCGAATACGTGCCGTCGGCCGGCAGGGCCGGATAAAAGGCGCGGATGAAGCCGACGTGCGCCGTGACCAAGTCGAGGAAGTAGCGGTGCCATTCGGCCTCGTCCACGCTCCACAGGCCGTCGCCGACCCACCAGCCGCCGATCGAGGCGACAACGTCGCTCACGGAGCCGAACTCCTGGGCGACGCGCGCGGCGAGCGCCTCCGCCTCGTCGAAGGTGCCGTACGCGCCCTCGATGAAGTGCAGCGTGTCGCGCTGTCCGTCCTCCCCCAAGAGTTCGCGCAGGGCCTCGCCCTTGGCGAGGCTGCGCGTGGGGACCACCACGGTGGCCCCGGAGCGCAGCCAGGTGCGGACGATGCCCTCGCCCACTCCCCCCGTGCCGCCGGGGATCACCACGGTGCGCCCGCCCAAGGCGGGCAGACCGGTGGATTCGATGTCGAAGGGGGTGCTCACTTGGCCTCGCCGCCTTCCTGCGGATAGACGCCCAGGCCGCGCAGATGCGCGATCATCTGGGTCTTGGTTGAGAGCGTGTAGTCCACGGCGCTCGCCGCGGGGCTCGCGGCCACGCCCGTGCTCAGCAGGCCCACCTCGTCGGCGGAGACCCATTCGGGTTCCACCCAGTGGCGCAGGCGCGTCTGCACGGGGCCGAGTACGGCGGAGACGACACGGCGCTGCTCGCCCACCTCGGCGGAGAGCACCTGGCGCATCATGAGCAGCGCCGCCTGCTCCATGTTGATGATCGAGGAACCGGGCACCGGCTGGGTGGCCGAGCCTCCCAGGATCAGCTGGTAGCTGCCGTGTTCTGGCAGGCGTGGGATCCAGGCGCGGACCTGGGCCACATGGGCCGTGGTCAGGCCGACGAAGTAGCGGTCCCACTCGGCCTGCGTGATCTCCCACAGGGACTTGCCCGTCCACCAGCCGCCGATCGAGGCGACGACGTCGGTGACGGTGCCGAACTCTGCCTCGATCTGCTCGGCGCGCTCCTCGGCGGAGGCGAAGGTGGTGTAGTCGCCGACCACGAAGTTCAGCTTGTCGGTGGCGGCCTCCCCCAGGACGCCGGTGAACTGGTCGACGCGGCCCTGGGTGCGGGAGGGGATGATGACCTCGGCGCCCGCGTCCAGCCAGGCGCGAACGACACCCTCGCCCACGGAACCGGTGCCTCCCACGATCACCACGCGGCGGTCTGAGAGGTCGGGGCGCTGGGAGAGGGAGAGGTCGATGGTGGTGTCCACAATGAGCTCCTCAACTGCTGTGAAATCGATGTTCTTGAAACCTGTAACTACAGATAGACTCGATGCATTCCCGACCCCCAGCCCCCGGCGAAAGGACCCCCATGGCGAGCAATGAGTGGCAACACGAGGTCATCTGGCGCGGCCTGCTCTACGGGCAACGCTCCATGCTTCTGCGCCTGACCGCAAAACTCAAGAAGGACTTCGACCTGACGGCCGCCCAGTTTGAGGCGCTCAGCTTCCTGCGCGAGGCTCCCGATCACACCCTCCCGGCCACCCAGCTCGCCTCCTGCATGCTCTACAGCTCAGGCTCGGCCTCCCACCTCTTCGCCCGCCTCACCGAGCGCGGACTCGTCGAGCGCCGCCAGGACGGCGACGACGCGCGCGTCATCCATGTTGCCCTCACCCGCGAGGGCCTACGCCTCGCCCGCGCAGCCGGCGCCGCCCACCGCCAGGACCTCCTAGAGCAGTTCGCTCCACTTGTTCACCCGGGCGAGGCCGAGCTGCTCCAGCGCTTCACCGATCGCCTGGAGGAAGCTGAGGGGGTCAGCAAGACGCCGCCGGGCACCGCCAAGCGGGCGTGACGCGCATCACCATCAAGCGTCGGGAATGATCAGCAGGTATCTGTAGTTACAGAGGTATTCACATGTCGGCGGGACCCGCCGAAGAGAGAAAGGCCCCCACCATGGCAACCACCTCACGCATCGCCGTCGCCCGCTCCTTTGGCTCGCCCGACGTGATCTCGATCGAGAACCACGAGGTCCCCGCCCTGGCCCCCGGCGCCGTCCGGGTCGCCGTGCGCGCCGCCGGCCTCAACCCGGTCGATGCCCGCCGCCGCTCCGGCGGCTTCGGCGGCCGCCCGCCGCGGACCTTCGGCAGCGAGTTTGCCGGCGTCGTCGTTGAGTCCGCCGACCCCGGCGCCCCCGTGGGCGCCGAGCTCGTGGGCTGGGCGGCGGGCGGCGCCAACGCCGACCTGCTCGACGTGGACCCGCGCGCCACCCAGCCCAAGCCCGAGGGCCTGGACTGGCTCACGGCCGGCGGCCTCTCCGGCGCAGGTCAGACCGCGCTGACGGTGCTCGACACCCTGGGCCTGCAGCCCGGCGCCGTGGTGCTCGTCCACGGCGCGGCCGGCGGTGTCGGCACGCTGCTGACGCAGCTCGCGGTGGCCCGCGGCCTCGTGGTGCTCGGCACCGCGAGCCCCAAGAACCTCGACTTCGTCCGCTCGCTCAGCGCCACGGCCCTCGACTACACGGGCGATCTGCCGGCACAGATCACGGCGGCCTCCGCCGGTCGCCCGATCACCGCGTCGATCGACCTGGCCGGTTCGCGCCAGGCCGGCGACCTCGCCGTCGCCATCCGCCAGGCCGGCGGGGCCGCGGTGACCTTGGTTCCCGAGACCATGCAGTCCCACGGCATCCAGATCCTCTCCTCGCAGAAGACGCCGGCCCGCCTGCGCGAGCTGCTCGCCCGCGCGGCCGACGGCTCCCTCAAGCTCCCCGTGGAGGGCGTGTCCTTCGCCGAGCTTTCAGCGGCCCACGCCCGCATGGACGCGAAGCACGCCACCGGCAAGCTCGTCCTGGACCTGGCCGACAACCCGTTCCTCCCCGCCTCCGCCCGCTGAGCGCCCGCGGATTCCACCCACACCTCACCGACCTTCATCAGCGTCTAGGAGACATTGACATGACGTCCATCGCGCTCATCGGCCCCGGTCGCCACGGCACCGTCATCGCGCAGGGCCTCGTGGCCCACGGCGCCGAGCTGCACCTCTACCATCACCGCCCGGCCAAGGCCCGCGCCGCCGCGGCGGCGATCGAGTCCCACGCGAAGAACGGCGGCTCCGTCACCGTGGCGGCCTCCGCGGCCGAGGCCGTCGCGGCCGCCGACGTCGTTTTCCTGACCACGCTGTGGGACGCCCCGCAGCGACAGGTGATCGGCGAGCTCGGCGAGGCGCTCGTGGGCAAGATCCTCGTCGACATCTCCAACCCGCTCGACGTGACGCCCGCCGGCATCATGATGCGCCAGCCCGCCGAGGGCTCGGCCGGCCAGTTTGTCGCGACCCTGCTCCCCGCCGGGACCGGCCACGTCAAGGTCTTCTCCAACGTCCCGACCGCCGCGATCCTGACCGCCTCGGACAAGACCCCGCCGGCCGTGCTGCCCTTCCTCGCCGACTCCGACGAGACCGCCGCGCGCATCCGCCCCGTCCTCGAGCTGACCGGCTGGCAGCCCTGGTACGCGGGCGACATCTCCCGCTCGGCCGAGCTCGAGATCGGCGGCCCGTTCAACCGCATCCAGGGGCGCTGGGGCCGCGCCGCGGCGGACGCCGCGCAGATCGAGGCCCTCGACGGCCCGGAGCGCCGCACCGCCTGAGCGGCCGGGGGCCTGCGCGCCTCAGGCCTCGTGCGCCGGGCCCGGGGGGGGCCGGGGCGCGGGGGGGAGTTGCCGGGG
>JALAHE010000123.1 GCA_022712075.1 Galactobacter sp. | reverse complement strand
GGGCCCGGCTTTAAAACCGCGTGCGGGGCGGCCTCCGGTTATGGTTGGCCGCCCCGCCGCAAGCGTGGAAGGTCAGTCGATCGAGGCCATGAGCTCGATGGTGCGATCCAGGAACGCGTCCACCTGGTTCTCCTCGTAGCCCTCCTCGCCCGTGGCACGGCCGAAGGTGGCGCGGCGGACGTCGTCAACCGAGAGCGGCACATCCTGCTCGAAGTACTCGAGGAGGCGATCGCACAGCGCATCGACGTCGGCGATGGCGTAGGACGAGACGCCGGAGCGGGCGGGGCGGCGGAAGCGCTCGCCCGGCGCGCGGTGCAGGCGGGCCCGCAGCACGCCGGAGACCTGGGCGATCCCCTCGATCCAGCGATCATGCCCCTCGGACTCGATGATCGCGTTGCGCTCACGGGCGGCAAAGACGTCCTCGAGGCGATCCAGGGCGGCGTCGACCTCGCGCGGCTCGTAGCCGCCGCGCGCCGGGTCGAAGGTCGTGCGGCGCACCACGGCGCTCGTGACGACCTCGTCGTCAGGGAGCGCCGTCTCGTACGTGGCCCGGGCTCGCTGCAGGAAGCGCTCCACCTGGGCGGGCTCGTATCCGAACTCGTCATCCGCCACGCGAGGGAAGAGGCTGCGCCCGGCCGGCTGGGCGTCGTCGTGCACGCTCACTTGTCACTCCTGGTCTGTTTCTTCGTCATCAAAGTCGGTTCTGGCCGCACGGCGTGTGCGTCCCTCATGCTATCGGCAGCGCCTGTGCGCGGTTTAGGTGAACGCGCCGACGGCGAGCACCGTGACGACGTAGCCGATCGGCACGGCAAAGAGCATGGAATCGAGGCGGTCCATCATGCCGCCGTGGCCCGGCAGCAGGTTGCTCATGTCCTTGATGCCGAGCTCGCGCTTGACCATCGACTCGGCGAGATCGCCGGCCGTGGCGGCCATCGCCGTCGCGGCGGCGAGCACGAGGCCAACCCACCACGGCAGGTGCAGGACAAAGAGGCACAGCGCCACGCCCACGAGCATGGCGCCGCCGACCGAGCCGGCGAAGCCCTCCCAGGACTTCTTGGGGCTGATCCGCGGGGCCATGGGGTGCTTGCCGAGCCACGCGCCAAAGATGTACCCGAAGGTGTCGTTGGAGACCACCAGCAACAGCAACGAGAAGAGCAGCAGCGGGCCGTTCTCCTCGCGGAACATGAGGAACGCGAAAGAGGCAAGCAGCGGCACCCACGAGAGCGTGAGCAGCGAGTAACCGATGGATCGCAGCGAGCTCGCGCGCCCCTCCAACGCGTTCCAGATCGTCACGAGGAGCGCCGAAGCGATGAACGCCACGCCGAGCGCGGCCGGGCCGGCATAGCTCGCGGCGATGGGCATCGACGCGGCACCAACGGCCGTGGGCAGCAGCGGCACCGGGACCCCGCTGTGCGCCTGCAGCGCGCGGGAGACCTCCCACACGCCGATGACGCACACGATGGAACCGAGCGCCACAAAGAGCGGCGGCCACACGAAGATGCCGAGCATCAACAGGCCCATGAGCCCGGCGCCGACGCCGATCGCCATGGGCAGATCGCGGCCGGCCTTGGAGGTCTTGGCGCTCGCCTCGCGGCGGGCGCGGCGGGTCAGCGGACGCAAGGGGGCTGCAACGTCCTCCGGCAGGGGAAGCGCCACCACGCCGTCACCCTCAAGCGAGGGCGACGGCGTGGGGGCATCGGCACTGTTGGTCATCAGACCTCCAGCAGCTCCGCTTCCTTGCGCTTGAGCAGATCGTCGATGGCGTCGACGTGCTTCTTGGTGATGGCGTCGAGTTCCTTCTCGCCACGCGCGCCGTCGTCCTCGCCGATCTCGCCGTCCTTGACGGCCTTGTCGATCGCGTCCTTGGCCTTGCGGCGGTGGTTGCGCGTGGCGATCTTGTGGTCCTCGGCCTTGCCCTTGACGATCTTCACGTACTCCTTGCGGCGTTCCTCGGTCAGCTCGGGGAGCGTCACGCGGATCTGCTTGCCGTCGTTGGAGGGGTTGGCGCCCACCTCGGAGTCGGAGAGGGCCTTCTCGATCTCACGCATCGCGGAGACGTCGAAGGGGGTGATCAGGATGGTGCGGGCGTCCGGCGTAGCGAACTGCGCCAGCTGCTGCAGCGGGGTCATGGAGCCGTAGTAGTCCACCATCACCTTGGCGTACAGGCCCGGGTTCGCGCGGCCCGTGCGGATCGTCGCGAAGTCCTCCTTGGCGGCCTCGATGGTGCGATCCATTTTGTCGGCGGTGTCCGCCAGAGTCTCTTCGATCACGGTTCTCTCCTTTGCCGCGCGATGAGCACGGCCCTGTTCTGGCCCCCCGGAACGAAAACGGGGGGCAGTTTGAATCTCATCCTAGGTCACAACGCCCTTTCGGGCGCCGCTCAAGCCGCTCAAACGGTGACGGTGGTGCCGATCCGCTCGCCGCGCAGCGCGCGGGCCACATTGCCCTCGCCCTCCATGCCGAAGACCAGCATGTCGAGCTTGTTGTCCTTGCACATCGTCATGGCGGTCTGGTCCATGACGCGGATGTTCTGGCGCAGGGCGTCGTTGTAGGTCAGGGTGTCAAGCTTCTTGGCCGTGGGGTCCTTGTGCGGGTCCGCCGTGTACACACCGTCCACGCCCGACTTGGCCATCAGCACCTCGTCCGCGTGCACTTCCAGGGCGCGCTGGGCGGCGACGGTGTCGGTAGAGAAGTACGGCAGGCCGGCGCCTGCACCGAAGATGACCACGCGGTCCTTCTCCAGGTGGCGGATGGCGCGACGCGGGATGTAGGCCTCGGCGACCTGGGCCATGGAAATGGCGGACTGGACGCGGGTCTCCACGCCGGCCTGCTCCAGGAAGTCCTGCAGGGCCAGGCAGTTCATGACGGTGCCGAGCATGCCCATGTAGTCGGCGCGCGAGCGGTCCATGCCGGACTCCGCCAGCTCGGCCCCGCGGAAGAAGTTGCCGCCGCCCACGACGATGGCCGTCTCGACCTCGCCGACGGTGCTGGCGATCTGCTCGGCGATGCCGCGCACGGTGCCGGGATCGACGCCGAGCTTGCCTCCGCCAAACACCTCCCCGGACAGCTTGAGCAGGACCCGACGACGGCGGGTGGCGGTCTCATGCGACATGAAGGTCTCCTTGCGCGTGGTGCTGAAGTGTTCCTCATGGCCTTCTTGGTGCGGCCTTGAGAATTCTCCCACGATTCATGCCCCGGTGAGGGCTAGCCGCGGCCCGACTCGTGGGAGGCCGGCAGCGGCAGGCGGACACAACAAAGGGCGGTCAGCCGGGGTGTTCCCGGTGACCGCCCTTGGTTGATGGGGTGCGGTGATCCCCTAAAGGGAGATCAGGCGCCGACGCGGAAGCGCTCGAAGGCGACGGCGGTGGCCGAGGCCTCCTCGAGCACCTTGCCCACGGTCTTCTTGGCGTCCTTGGCGAAGGCCTGGTCCAGCAGCACGACGTCCTTGAAGAAGCCGGTCAGGCGACCCTCAACGATCTTCGGCAGCGCGGCCTCGGGCTTGCCCTCGGCGCGAGCGGTCTCGTCGGCGATGCGGCGCTCGTCGGCGACCTTGTCCGCCGGCACGTCCTCGCGGGTGAGGTACGTGGGGGACATGGCGGCGATGTGCACGGCCACGTCGTGGGCGGCGGTCGCGGCGGCCTCGCCGGAACCGGCGACGGCCACGAGGACGCCAACCTGAGCCGGGAGATCCTTGGAGGTCTTGTGCAGGTAGGCGTCAACGACGTCGCCCTCGACCTTGGACACGCGGCGCAGCTGCAGCTTCTCGCCCAGGATGGCGCCGAGCTCGTCGATGGCATCCTTGACGGTCTTGCCCTCGGCCGGAGCGGCCAGGACGGCGTCGACGTCGGCGGCGCCGGCCTCGACGGCGGCGGCCAGCACGGTGTTGGCCAGAGCGAGGAACTTGTCGTTCTTGGCTACGAAGTCGGTCTCGCAGTTTAGCTCGATCATGAAGCCGACCTTGCCGTCAACGACGGTGGCGGCGACCAGGCCCTCGGCGGTGGCGCGGGACTCGCGCTTGGTGGCGCCCTTGAGGCCCTTAACGCGGATGATCTCGACGGCCTTGGCGGTGTCGCCGTCGGCCTCGTCCAGAGCCTTCTTGACGTCCATCATGCCGGCGCCGGTGAGCTCGCGCAGGGCCTTGATGTCAGCGGCGGTGTAGTTCGCCATGTGGGTAACCCCGTTCGTGTGAAGTTGATTCGTGGATCAGTGTCTTCGCGGCGTTGGGGGGGCTATTAGAACTGTGGGCGGGCCGGTCTGTCCGGCCCACGGTCAGTTGGTCAAACGAAGGCTTACTTCTCGCCCTCGGCGGCGGCCCCGGCCGGCGCCTCGGTGGCCTCGGCGGCGGGCGCCTCGGCCTGCTGGCCCTCGAGCAGCTCGCGCTCCCACTCGGCCATCGGCTCGGCGGCGGCCTCGCCCTTGTCGCCACCGTTGTGGCGAGCCATCAGGCCCTCGGCCACGGCGTCGGCGATGACGCGGGTCAGCAGGTTGACGGAGCGGATCGCGTCGTCGTTACCCGGGATCGGGTAGGTGACCTCGTCGGGATCGCAGTTGGTGTCCAGGATGGCGACCACGGGGATGCCCAGCTTCTGGGCCTCGTCCACCGCGAGGTGCTCCTTCTTGGTATCAACGATCCACACCATGGAGGGGGTGCGGGTCATGTTGCGGATACCGCCGAGGTTGGACTGCAGCTTGGTCAGCTCACGCTTGAGGAGCAGGAGCTCCTTCTTGGTGTGGCCGGAACCGGCGACGTCCTCGAAGTTGATCTCCTCGAGCTCCTTCATGCGCTGAACGCGCTTGGAGACCGTGGCGAAGTTGGTCAGCATGCCGCCGAGCCAGCGGTGGTTCACGTACGGCATGTTGACGCGCGTGGCCTGCTCGGCGATGGCCTCCTGGGCCTGCTTCTTGGTGCCGACGAAGACAAAGGAGCCGCCGTCGGCCAAGGTCTGCTTCACGAACTCTAATGCGCGAACGATGTAGCCCAGCGCCTGATGGATATCGTGGATGTAGATTCCGTTTCG
>JALAHE010000122.1 GCA_022712075.1 Galactobacter sp. | reverse complement strand
TTCCGCCGGGGCCCCTCCCCCCGGCGGCCGTGCGGGGCGCCTGCGGCGCCCCGCGGGGGGGGGCCGGCCCCGACGCCCCCCCCGGGGGCGCCGGTGTGCCGCTACCTTGCCGCCACCGGGGCGCCGCCGCGTGTCACACGGGGTGCGGGGCCCTCCGGGGGCCGCGTCTCGTGACGCCGTGTGACGCGTGGCGCCGCACGGGGGCGAAGCGTGACGGGCCGGGATGCGCTGGCGTGGCGTTCCTGGTGAGCTGGTCCCAGCCATCCAGAGCGATCGAGAGACCTGGCTCGTCGACATCGCAGCAACCACCCCGCCTTGTACGCGGGGACGGTGCTTCCGCCAGGAACGATGGGAACGCCGTGGGTGTGCGCCGGCGTGACTGACACACACCGGCCGGGCGAACACGCCAGGCCGTACCGGAGACGCCCACGCCGCCCACGCGGCGTCGGGCCCTGCAGACCCAGGAGCCCTCATGACCATCACCGCCGAATCCACCAGCTTCCTTACCCCGTGGCGCGCCACGGAGGATCGCCCGCTCAACGCCACCGACGCCGAGCTGAACCACTGGCGCGCCGCAGCCGAGCGCGCGGCAGCCATCCTCAAGCAGGACGTGCTGCAGCGCGACCGCTCCAACGCCGAGCCGTTTGCCGAGGTGCAGGTGCTGCGCAACGAGGGCCTCCTCGACGTCCTCGTCCCGGCCGAGTTCGGCGGCCCGGGCGGGCACTGGGAGAGCGCCTTCGAGGCCGTGCGCATCGTCTCCCGCGTGGACGGCTCGCTGGGCCAGCTGCTGGCCTACCACTACATCAACCAGGCCGGCATCGCCTTCTACGGTGCCCCCGAGGCCCAGGGTCAGTGGTGGACCAAGGCCGCGCAGGAGAAGTGGCTCTGGGCCGACTCGGTCAATCCGACCGACCCCGACCTCATCCTGACCCCCGCCGAGAACGGCGACGGCTGGGTCCTCAACGGCAAGAAGCGCTACTCCACGGGTTCGTCGGTGGCCGAGGTCATCGTCATCAACGCCCTGGTGCGCGGCGGCGACGCCGACGGCCAGGTGCTCGCCTTCGTGGTGGAGCGCGAGCGCGAGGGCCTCACCCTCGGCGGCGACTGGGACAACCTGGGCCAGCGCCTGACCGGCTCCGGCTCCGTCACCTACACCAACGTCGCCGTCCGCGACGAGGACGTCCTGGGTCCGGTCACCGACGTGCCGGTCTCCACCCTCATCACGCCCGGCATCCAGCTGGCCTTCGGCGCCTTCTACCTCGGCGTCGCCGAGGGCGCGCTGGCCCAGGGCCGCGAGATCCTCCTGGCCCGCCCGAACGCCTGGTTCCTCTCCGACGCCCCGGTCTACGCGAAGGACCCGCTGTTCCAGCGCCGCATCGGCGCGCTCAAGGCACACACGGCCGCCGTCGCCGCGCTCGCCGAGAAGCTCTTCCGCCGCTTCGACACCGAGCTCAATGCCGACGCCGCCTACTCCGACGAGGCCCGCGGCGCGTTTGCCGTGGCGATCGCCGAGCTGAAGGTCGCCGCGACGGACGTGGCCCTGCAGGTCGCCTCCGGCATCTTCGACGTCACGGGCTCCGGCTCCACCGCCAACAAGGTGGGCCTGGATCTGCACTGGCGCAACGTCCGCACGCACTCGCTGCACGACCCGGTGGACTACAAGAAGGTCGAGGTCGGCGCCTACTTCCTCGACGGCACCACCCAGCCCATCTCCCTCTACACCTGAGCCGGCCCCCCGCGCCGCCACCGAGACAAGTAGAGGAGAGAACACCATGAGTATCACCACCGAGCCCACCTTCACCGTGGTGGGTCAGCACGCCAGCCCCGAGGAGCTCGCGGCCGTCCGCGAGCGCCTCGCGCCGGCCCTCGCGACGCTGCGCGCCGGCGTGATCGAGCGCGACGCCGCCCGCGAGCTGCCGCGCGAGGGCGTGGCGGCCCTGGCCGCGGCGGGCTTCGCCGCGCTGCGCGTGCCGCGCGAGTTCGGCGGCGCCGGGCTCTCGCTGACGCAGCTGTTTGCGGTCCTGACCGAGGTCGCCGCCGCCGATCCGAACGCCGCCCAGGCCCTGCGCGGGCACCTCGCGTTTGTGGAGGACCGCCTGGTCTCCGCCCCGGGCCCGGAGCGCGACGCGTGGTTTGCGCGTTTCGTGGCCGGCGAGCTGGTCGGCAACGCCTGGACCGACGCGGCCGTGTCGAAGCAGGGCCTGACATCAACGACGCTGAGCCGCCGGGGCGAGGACTGGGAGCTTGACGGCACCAAGTACTACTCGACCGGCAGCATCTTCTCGCAGTGGATCGACGTGTACGCGGCCTCGCCCGAGCATGGCGAGGACGTCATCGCGCTCGTCCGCACCGACGACGCCGGCGTGAAGCTCAGCGACGATTGGAGCGGCTTCGGTCAGCGCACCACGGGCACGGGCACCACGGTCTTCACCGGCGCGGCGGTGCTCGACGCCCACGTGGTGCCGGGTTCCGAGCGCTTCGGCTACCAGACCGCGTTCTACCAGCAGGTGCTGCTGGCCACGCTGGCCGGCATCGCCCGGACCGTGGCCGACGACGCCGCGGCCGCGCTGAAGGCGCGCGCCCGCGGCTACTCCCACGGCGCGGCCTCCGGCCCCGCCGGGGACCCGCAGCTGCTGCAGGTCATCGGCGAGCTGGACGCCGAGGCGTTCGTCGCCGCTGCGGTAGTCGACGCCGTCTCCGCCGCGCTGGAGGGCGCCGCCGCCGCGGCCGAGGCCCGCTGGAGTGGCGGAGGCTCGACGGCGCAGGCGGACCAGGCGGCCGAGCGCGCCTCCGCGCGCGGCCAGGTGGTGCTTTCTGCTTCGGTTCCGGCCGCGGCCACGCGCCTCTTCGACGCGCTGGGCGCCTCTGGCACCTCGGTAAACGCCGGCCTGGATCGTCACTGGCGCAACGCCCGCACGGCGGCGACCCACAACCCGTGGGTCTACAAGGCGCGCATCCTGGGCGACAAGCTCGTCAACGATGCCGACGCGCCGCTGCTGTGGAGCGTGGGCTCGGCGGGTTAGCCAAGGGAACCCGCCGGGGCCGCCCGGCCCGGTAGCATGCGTTCGCGACGCCCGGCACCCGCCGGTGCCGGGCGTCGTCGTGCGTTGCAGTGCGCTGTGATGGAGCTCTCTGACCCGCCTGTAAAGTCCGTGGACGATTTGTCATGCGCCCCTTGGGCGAGACACCATTTGTCCACTGGGGGCCGCCTCTCATCCCCATTCGTTCCCTTCTTGTGGGGGCGAGTGGGCAAGGTGTGAGATGGTTCACAGCACTCCGTCACCCTTGAAAGTAGGAAGAGAGCCATGAAGCGTTTCACCGGCCTCAAGGTCGCGGCCGCCGCGGCCGCACTTGTCCTGACCGCCACCGCCTGCGGCAACGGCGGCTCCACCGGCTCCTCGGCCTCCGGCGATGCCGGCGCCAAGAAGAAGATCGAGATCCTGCAGTTCGTCACGCACGACGCCCTCGACGCCACGAACAAGGGCTTCCTGAAGGGCCTCGAGGCGAACGGCTTCCCGGCCGACAAGCTCCAGATCAACCAGCTCAACGGTGCCGGCGACAACTCCAACGTGACGCAGATGGCCACCAAGATCGCGCAGTCCAGCCCGGACCTCGTCTTCGCCATCGCGACCCCGGCCGCTCAGGCCGTCGCCAACACGGTCAAGACCGCCCCGGTGCTCTTCACCGCCGTCACCGATCCGGTCGGCGCCAAGCTCGTGAAGTCCCTGGACGCCCCGGGCGGCAACGTCACGGGCACCTCCGACGCTAACCCGGTCAAGGAGCAGCTCGAGCTCATCAAGCAGCTCAAGCCCGAGGCCAAGACCGTTGGCATCGTCTACTCCTCGGCCGAGTCCAACTCCGCCGTGCAGGTCGAGTGGGCCAAGACCGCCGCCGCCGAGCTGGGTCTGACCATCGAGGCCAAGGGCATTTCCGCCTCCTCCGAGGTCTCCCAGGCCGCCTCCTCGCTTGACGTTGACGCGATCTACGTCCCCACGGACAACGCCGTCGTCTCCGCCATGGCCTCCCTCGTGAAGGTCGCCGAGTCCAAGAAGACCCTGGTCATCGGCGCCGAGGCTGGCACCGTCAAGGCCGGCGCCGTCGCCACCGTTGGCATCAACTACGAGAAGCTCGGCGAACAGACCGGCGCCATGGCCGCCAAGATCCTGAAGGGCGAGGCCAAGCCCGAGTCCATGCCGGTCGAGACTCAGACCGAGTACGACGTGTACGTCAACGAGACCGCCGCCAAGAACATCGGTCTGACCCTCCCGGCCGACCTCGTGTCCAAGGCCGCCGAGAAGTACTGAGCCGTTCAATGATTCGGGGCGCGGGCTGGAAAACCTTCCGGCCCGCGCCCCGGGCATGACGAGGAGTCACACGTGAACTTCATGAACTTTGGCGCGCAGTTGCCCGGCGCCACCGAACTGGGCCTGATCTACGCGGTCGCCGCGCTGGGCGTGTATCTCACGTTCCGCGTGCTCGACTTCCCCGACCTCACCGTCGACGGCAGCTTCACCACTGGCGCCGCGACCGGGGCCGTGCTGATCTCCTCCGGCACCCCGCCCGTCGTGGCGCTCATCGTTGCCTTCCTGGCCGGAGCCGTGGCCGGCGCGATCACCGGCCTGCTGCACACCAAGGGCAAGATCAACGGCCTGCTGGCCTCGATCCTCATGATGATCGCCCTCTACTCGATCAACCTGCACATCATGGACGGCAAGGCCAACGTGCCGCTGCTGGGCATCGACACGATCTTCACCCCGCTGGAGAACGCCGGTTTCATGCGCAACTCGTGGATGGGTTCGTTGATCCTCGCCGCGTGGGTCCTGCTGCTCGTGGTGGTCCTGGTCGGCTTCCTGCACACCCGCCTGGGCCTCTCGCTGCGCGCCACGGGCGACAACGAGCAGATGTCCGGTTCGTTCCGCGTGAGCACCGACGGCCAGAAGATCCTCGGCCTGGCGCTCTCCAACGGCCTGGTCGCCGTCTCGGGTGCGCTCATGGCGCAGTACAACGGCGCCGCCGACATCACCTCCGGCATCGGCCTCATCGTCATCGGCCTGGCCTCGGTCATCGTGGGCCAGGCGCTCTTCGGTCAGCGCCGTGTGTGGCAGGCCGTGCTGGCCGCCGCCCTGGGCGCCGTCATCTACCGCTGGGTGCTCCAGCTGGCCATGGCCGTTGGCCTGGACCCCGCCGACCTGAAGCTCGCCTCCGCGGTCATCGTGGTCGCGGCGCTCCTGCTGCCGCGCCTGTCCTTCGTCAAGAACCTGCGCGCCAACCGCGCGCGCACCAAGCAGGAGGACGCCCTGGCCGACCTCGTGGACGCGACGGACGAATCCCACCCCGCCACCGTGATGCCGGCCGGCGCCGAGACCAAGGGGCAGAGCAATGCTTGAGATCAAGAACCTCTCGAAGACCTTCTTCCCCGGGACCGTCAACGAGCGCAAGGCGCTGCAGGGCATCAACCTGACCCTGCGCGACGGCGACTTCGTCACCGTGATCGGCTCCAACGGCGCGGGCAAGTCCACGCTGCTGAACATGATCGGCGGCCGCCTGCGCCCCGACGTCGGCTCGGTGTCCATCGGTGGCCGCAACGTCACCAAGATCGCGGAGAACCGCCGCGCCCGCTGGGTGGGCCGCGTCTTCCAGGACCCCATGGCCGGCACCGCGCCTCACCTGAGCGTTGAGGAGAACCTGGCCGTGGCCATGGGCCGCACGCGCACGCGCAACGTGCTGCCGGGCGTCTCGCGCAAGGACCGCACGTTCTTCAAGGAGCAGCTCGGCTCGCTCGAGCTGGGCCTGGAGAACCGCCTCAAGGCCGAGGTCGGCCTGCTCTCCGGCGGCCAGCGCCAGGCCCTGAGTCTGCTCATGGCCACCATGACGCAGCCCGAGATCCTGCTGCTTGACGAGCACACCGCCGCGCTCGACCCGCAGCGTGCAGCGCTCGTCTCCAACCTGACGGGCAGCATCGTGGACCGCGACAAGCTGACGACCCTCATGGTCACGCACAACATGGAGCAGGCGCTGCAGCTCGGCAACCGCCTGATCATGATGCACGAGGGACGCATCATCCTGGAGGTCGACGGCGAGACGAAGGCCGGCATGACGGTCAAGGATCTGCTCGGCGAGTTCGACAAGCTCAAGGGCGGCGGGGTCTCGGACCGCACGCTGCTCCAGTAGTTACGGCGCTGTTTTCAGCGCACGACGGCGCCCGGTTGCGCTTGTCCCTTTCTCGCCTTGGCGGGGCGGCGGGGCAAGGCGGCCGGGCGCCGTCGTGCTGTGTCCGGTGGCAACCCCAAGGTGAACAGCGGCTGGCAGTTCCCTGGATCGGCACCCCAGGCTTGCCGTGCCGTGATCATTTCGTTACCTTGGAATAGTCACGTTTCGATAACGACGCCCCGCGCACCGCGTTCGGGGACGAGTCGGAACGACGGAAGGGGCGGCTCCCGTCGTCCGCGCCCCTTTCCCACTGTCACGATCACGAGATCGCGCTGGACGACCTCCCGCTGGGTTTTGCGCGGGTGGGGCGGCGCAGGAGAAAACCGTGACCAAGAAGAACACCCCCATGCTTCGCCGTGCCCGTCGCGCCGGCGCCCTCGGTGCCGCCGCCGCCCTGCTTGCCGCCGGCGCCGCCGTTGCAGCGAGCCCCGCGCAGGCCGCCACCGCCTCGGCCAACACCTGGGACAGGCTCGCCGCCTGCGAGTCCGGCGGCAACTGGTCCATTAACACCGGCAACGGCTACTACGGCGGCCTGCAGTTCTCCGCCAGCACCTGGAAGGCCTACGGCGGCAAGGGCTCCGCCGCCAACGCCTCCAAGGCGGAGCAGATCCGCATCGCCAAGAAGGTCCAAGCCGGCCAGGGCTGGGGCGCCTGGCCCGCTTGCTCCGCGAAGCTTGGCCTGTATGGCTCCTCGGGCGCCTCCGACGGCGCCACGGGTTCCGGCTCCAACACGAGCGGCACCAAGGCCTCCACCTCCTCCAGCAAGGTGACCACCAAGTCCACCGCCGCGAGCTCGTCCAAGGCTTCGACCAAGGCCTCCACCTCGAGCGCCGCCGCCAAGGCCACGACGAAGAGCTACGCGAGCACTGCCAAGAGCTATGCGGGCACCACCGCCAGCGCCGCCAAGGCCAGCTCGGCCGCCACGCTCGTGCTGCCCAAGAACGTCAAGGACTCGGGCAAGGACTACACGATCAAGCAGGGCGACACGCTCGCCAAGATCGCCAAGGCCCAGGGCTTCGATTCCTGGCTCTCGCTCTACGCCCTGAACAAGTCGACCGTGGCCAACCCGGACCTGATCTTCGTGGGTCAGAAGCTTTCGCTGCCCACCGCCTGATCCCTGCACCCGGATCGCGGCGTGCTGCGCCACGCCGCTACCACCGCCCCGCCAGCACCACCCCCGGGCTGGCGGGGCGGCGTGCGTTCCCCCGCCCGGTGGTGAGCCGGGCGCCGACCCGGCCGGGCGCCGTCGGGCGTTTCAAGATCTTTCACGGGCGTGCCCCGCAAGATCCCTCACAGCGTTAGGGTCGGCCTATGGCCGACTCTCAGCGCGTCCCTTCTGAAACCCTTTCGCTCCGCGTGGTTGCTGTGGCGGCGGTGGCCGCGCTCGGCGGCCTCCTCTTCGGCTACGACTCCTCCGTGGTCAACGGCGCGGTGGATGCCGTCCAGGGGCGCTACGGGCTCTCCGGCGCGGCCACCGGGTTCACGGTCTCCGTAGCCCTGCTGGGCGCCATGGTGGGCGCGTGGTGCGCCGGCTCGCTCGCCGATCGCTTCGGCCGGGTGCGGACCATGGTGTTTGCCGCCGTGCTCTTCTTCGCCTCGTCGCTCGGCTCGGCGTTCTGCTTCGGCGTGGTCGACCTCATCGTGTGGCGTGGCATCGGCGGGCTAGGCGTGGGCATCGCCTCCGTGATCGCCCCCGCGTACATCGCGGAGATCGCGCCCGCTCGCGTGCGCGGGCGGCTGGGGTCGCTGCAGCAGCTCGCGATCGTCACGGGCATCTTCCTGGCGTTGCTGACCAACGCGTTCATCGCCAACGGCGCGGGCGGCGCTGCGCGCCCCGGCTGGCTGGGGATGGAGGCCTGGCGCTGGATGTTCCTCGTCGAGATCGTGTCGGCCGTGGCCTACGGCGTCCTGGCCTTCACGCTGCCGGAGTCCCCGCGCTACCTCGTGGGCCGCGGCGATCTACAGCGTGCCAAGGCCGTGCTGCGCGACGTGGTGGGACTCAAGGACGAGGCGTCGATGGACCGCAAGATCGCCGACATCGAGCGCACCACGGAGAGCGAGAAGCGCCAGAGCCTGCGCGATCTGGCCGGGCCGCGGTTCGGGCTCCTGCCCGTGGTTTGGGTCGGCATCCTGCTCTCGGTGTTCCAGCAGTTCGTGGGGATCAACGTGATCTTCTACTACTCCACGACCCTGTGGCAGTCGGTGGGATTCTCCGAGTCAGATTCCTTCACGGTCTCCGTCATCACGTCCGTCACGAACATCGCGGTCACGATCGTGGCGATCCTGCTGGTGGATCGCGTGGGTCGGCGGCCCATGCTCCTGGCCGGATCGGCCGGCATGGCCGCGGCGCTCACGCTCATGGCCGTGGCGTTCTCACAGTCCCGGGTGGTGGACGGCGCCGTGAGCCTGCCCGGCGCATGGGGGACCGTGGCGCTCGTGGCAGCGAACCTCTTTGTTGTGGCGTTCGGTGCCACATGGGGACCCGTGGTGTGGGTGCTGCTCGGGGAGATGTTCCCCAACCGGATCAGGGCGATCGCGCTCTCGGTGGCGGCCGCCGCCCAGTGGCTCGCGAATTTCGTCGTGACCACCACATTCCCCGTGCTCTCGGAGGTGGGCCTCTCGCTCGCCTACGGTCTCTATGCGCTCTTTGCCGTGCTCTCGTTTGTCTTCGTGTGGCGCCAGGTCAAGGAGACCAAGGGGCGCGAGCTGGAGGACATGTAGGCACGCGGGCCCGGCTTGAATTTCAGTTAACGACTATTCACTGAAGGCCGATCTCGGGGTACCTTGGGGGAGTGCGGTCACGCCGCGCGCCGACCCCCGTGCCCGAGCACCCCAGGAGTAGCACCATGGCCCAGAACCGTTCGAACGGGGGCGTCCTCGCCCGCGTGGGCGGCCTTCCGCTCTGGCAGCGGGCGCTCGTCTGGCTCGGGGCCGCGATCGTGGTGATGGCCGTGGTGGTGCTTGCGGCCAAGGGTCTGCGCGCGATCCCGGCGGTGCAGGACTTCCTCCGCACGTATTCGGGTCACACCACGCCGCCGGCCGGCACGCCCGAGGGATTCCCCGGGTGGTTGCGCTGGCAGCACTACCTGAACTTCTTCTTCATGGTGCTGATTGTGCGCTCGGGCCTGCGCGTGCGCACGGTCCAGCGCCCGTCCGCCTACTTCACGCCCAAGAAGCGAGGCCGCGGCGCCGCCCCCAAGAAGATCAGCCTGGACCTGTGGTTCCACCAGAGCATCGACATCCTGTGGCTCGTCAACGGCGTGGTCTTCGCCGTGCTGCTCTTGAGCACGGGGCAGTGGGCGCGCATCGTGCCCACGTCCTGGGACGTCTTCCCCAACGCCATCAGCGCCGCGCTGCAGTACGCCTCCCTGGATTGGCCCACCGAGAACGGCTGGGTCTCCTACAACGCCCTGCAGCTGCTGACCTACTTCCTCACGGTCTTCATCGCCGCGCCGCTCGCCGCGCTGTCCGGCTGGCGCATGTCCGGGCTGTTCCCGGCCAAGAATAAGGCGCTCGCCAAGGCGTACCCCATCGAGTGGGCGCGCGCCGTGCACTTCCCGGTCATGCTCTACTTCGTGCTCTTCGTGATCGTGCACGTGGTGCTGGTGCTCTCCACCGGCGCGCTGCGGAATCTGAACCACATGTTCTGGGGCCAGGACGCCGGCGGCTGGGCTGGGTTCATCGTGTTTGTCATCGGCCTCGCCGTGGCGATCGGCGTCATGGAGGCCGCGCGCCCCGTCGTTCTGCGGCCCATCGCCTCGCTCATGGGTAAGGTCAGCCGCAACTAGCCCGCGCGCCCCTGCGGCGCATCGAGCGCCGCAGGGGCCCACGAATCCCCGCAGTTTTCAGCCGTTTTGGCGCGAGCCCCGCCGCGAGCGGGCACCCGACGCAAAGGAGCATCAGGATGCAGATTCAAGGAACCACGGCCCTCATCACGGGCGGGGCCTCCGGGCTCGGCAACGCCACGGCGCGGGCCCTGCTCGCCGCCGGCGCCGAGGTCTTCCTCCTGGATCTTCCCGGCGAGGCGGGCGAGAAGGCCGCGGCCGAGCTGGGGGAGCGCGCGCACTTCATCGGCGCCGATGTGACCGACGAGGAGGCGGTGGCCCTCGCCGTGCAGCAGGCGGCCGCGGGCGGGAGCCTGCGCATCGTGGTCAACTGCGCCGGCGTGGCGACGCCGGGCAAGCTCGTGGGCCGCGAGGGCCCGCTGACCGCCTCGGCGTTCATGCGTGTCATCAACATCAACCTGCTCGGCACCGTCAACGTCATGGCCCAGGCAGCCGCGGCGATGCAGGCGATCGACCCGGTGGGTGAGGAGCGCGGCGTCATCATCAACACCGCCTCGGTCGCGGCGTTCGACGGCCAGATCGGCCAGATCGCCTATTCGGCCTCCAAGGGGGCCGTCGCGGCCCTGACCCTGCCCGCCGCGCGCGAGCTGGCCCGCTCGCAGGTGCGCGTCATGACGATCGCCCCCGGCATCTTCGAGACGCCCATGATGGCCGGCCTGCCGCAGGCGGCGCAGGACTCGCTCGGTCAGCAGGTCCCGCACCCCGCCCGCCTGGGCAAGGCCACGGAGTACGCGCAGCTGGCGCAGGCCATCATCGAGAACCCCATGCTCAACGGCGAGACCATCCGCCTGGACGGAGCCATCCGCATGGCGCCGAAGTGATCCGCGCTTCGCGCTGACACGAGCAACGGGCGGCACCCCTTCTTGGGGTGTCGCCCGTTGGCGTTTCCGGATGCCCTCCCC
>JALAHE010000121.1 GCA_022712075.1 Galactobacter sp. | reverse complement strand
GGCCGGGGCCCCGCTCCCCCCGTCCTAGCGGGTCGGTGCCGGGTCGGCCGTGGAGGCCTCGCCGGAGGGCGAGGCGGGGCCGGAAGGCTCCGCCGCGACGTCGTGCACTGGGTCCGTCTCCGGTGCCTCGCCCGGACGGCGCCAGATGACCGGGTGGCCGTCCTGCTTCTGGCGGACCAGGTAGAGGATGATCGAGAGGGAGAGCACGGCGAAGCCGATGAAGACCTCGCGGAAGGTGCCGTAGCCAGTGATCTCGGAGCTCGTGACGCCCACGGCCAGGATGACGATGTCGATGGCGCACAGTACGCCGGCGATCCACGTCCAGACCGGCCGCAGGCGGATGGGCCGCGGGAGGCCCGGGTAGCGGCGGCGCAGGCGCACGTAGCCCGAGAGCGTCAGGATGTGGCAGATGAGGTAGCCCATGATGCCCGCCACGACCACGGCGAGGGCCTCGCCCACAAAGAGGATGAGGACCACGTTGACCAGAAGATCGAGGCTCATGGCGCGGGCCGGGACGCCCGCCTTGTTGAGCTGGCCGAGTTGCTTGACGGTTAGGCCGTCCACGGCGGCGCCGTGCAGCACGCGGCCGCCGGCGGCGGTGGTCATGACCATGAGGAGCATGAGGCCGGCGATGAGGCAGAGGGTCATGAACCAGCCGGAGCCGGGGATGATCTGCTCGAAGGCCTGCAGGTAGAAGGTCACCGGGTTGGCCGAGATGTCCTCCTGCGGGGCCAGGCCGGCCACGCCCAGCGGGACGAGGAAGTAGACGGCGATCACGAAGACGCCGGCGAGGCGCATGGCGATCTTGGCGTCCTTGACTGGCTTCTTCATCTCGGGGACAAACGAGGCGACCGACTCGATGCCGTAGACGGACCAGGCCATGACAAACATCCAGGCCAGGGAGACCTGCCAGTCGGGGAAGCCGGTGTCGCCGAAGCCGAGGCTCAGGTGGCTCGCGTCCCAGTTGGGGGAGATGAGCGGGGCCAGGGCGAAGAGCACGATCGGGATGAGGATGACGACGCCGGTGGCGTACATGATGCCCATGGCCGGACGCATGCCCAGGATGTTCAGGCCCCAGCCGAGGAAGAGCACGCCGAGGGCGATGAGGTGGGGCAGCCCGATCTCGGCGGTGCCGGTGCTGATGGTCCACGTGGCGTCCGGGAACCACTCGGCCTGGATCAGCGTGCCGATCTGCAGGCCGTAGATGGCAAGCGAGCTGGACCAGGAGAACCAGTAGCCGAAGGTGGCGAGCGGGCCGGCCAGGGTGGTGGTCTGCTTCCAGGCCTGGTTGGCGTAGAGCGAGATGCCGCCGACCTTGTGGCCGAACATGGCGGCCAGCTCGGAGTAGATGTTGTTCTGCAGCGCCGCGAAGCAGGCGACAGTAACGACGAGGGCGATGGCCGTCCAGGCGCCGAGGGCACCCAGGGCGTAGCCGACCAGGATGAAGAGGGCAGCCGGGATCGAGAGCGAAATGGTGAAGCCGTCCCACCAGCGCAGCGTCTGCTGGTACTCCGGGTGCGAGCCGGAGGAGGACGGGGACTGCGTCGGTGACGCCGATGAGGGTGCGTCCACGCGTATCTCTCCTGTGTGAGGGCCCGGGGGTTCGGGCGAAGAGGAAGCGCCGGTGCGGACGGCGCGACGAAGTGTGACGACGCTAACAACAACGCAATGCGTGGCGCAAGTCTCTTTCGACAACGCATTGCGAAGAAGTGAGTTGGTAATATCTCTTGGGTTTTCATGGGGCGATGTGTGACGCATCATCCAAAGCAACGCTCTTTAGGAAATGCTTAATTCTATTGGATCTGTGTTTAAAAGCCCTCCAAAGTGACTGCGAAGTCAAATTTTGATAGGAAGGGTCGGATAGCACTCTGCCAATTCACCCCCCGGAAGGCCGCTATGTCACACCCCCCTGTGGCAGATTCCCCCGGATCTGCCGCCCTGAGTACGCGCGCGCCCAGCGCACGGAAAACGGGATTCAAATCTGTCATTGCGGCCTTTGCCGCCTTCCTGGTCGCCTTCGGGTCCCTCGTCGGATTGACCGCGGCGCCGGCCATGGCCGCGCCGGATTCCAACCCGCTCTCCGCGACCGTGAACCACGTCGCGTGGGCGAATGGAAAGCCCGTCCCGGGCACCGAGGTGCAGCCGGGCGAGGTGCTCAACCCGGGTGCCGACCTCATGCTTGCCGTGGGCTACGGCCCGCAGGAGGGCCAGAAGTGGTCCGATCTGGCCGGCAAGTCCTTCGAGTTCTCGGTGGGCGGCCCGATCATCGGGCTGAACCCGGTGCTGAGCGACAACGAAGCCATCAAGTCGTTCTCCGTGAGCCCCACCGACCCGACGAAGTACGTCATCACGTTCGCCGACAAGATCGCCGCGGACACCGTTGACGGCTACGTCTTCCTCACCTTCAAGGTCCAGAGCGAGAAGAACTCCTCCACGGAGCCCATCTCCTGGGACCTCGGCGCAAGCAGCACGGGCCAGGTCGAGGTGACCGTCAAGGGCACGGAGTCCAAGCCGGCCCCGACGAAGAACGAGCAGTCCAAGTCGGTCACCAACGCCAACCCGGACCTGTTCAACGTTGACCAGTCCGCCGGCAACAAGACTCCGGCCGAGCGCATCTCCATCAAGCCGGGCGCGCTCGACACCGAGTTCACCTACACCCTGAACGTGACGTCGCTGTTGGCAGATGCTGACTACCCGATCGTCGATGAGCTGCCCGCCGGCCTGGTGCTGGTGCCCGGTAGCTTCTCCGTGTCCCAGACCCGCTGGGAGAGCGCCTCGAGCGACTCCCCGATCACGGTCCCTAGCGTCACCTTTGACCCCACCGTGACCGCCGCCGGCTTCGAGGGCACCCTCGACGTGCCGGCCTTCTCCGTCACGGCGATCACGTACAAGCTGAAGATCAAGGACCAGGCCACGCTGGATGGCTGGTACCAGGACTTCCTGGCCAAGGTTGCCGCCGACGAGAACTTCGAGACCGGCAAGAACTTTGACATCGCCGCCCTGAAGAACACCGCGTCCTTCGGCCCGGGGGCCATCGAGAAGTCGGCCACGGTCAACATCAAGGACGGCTGGGGCAACATGGCCGAGGTGGGCCCCGACGGCGCCTTCGGCAAGTCGGCCTCCCCGAGCTACTCGATCCCGGTCCCCAACGAGGACGGCACCCTGGCGGCGCCGGTTGCCGTCGAGTTCACGCTCAACGCCAACCTGAACTCGTGGGACGGCAGCACCAACCTGAAGCCCAAGCTCAAGGAGAACGTGGTCATCACCGACCAGCTCTCCACGAACTACACCTGGGCCCCGCAGGATGCCGGCTTCATCTCCGCCACGGGCATCCGCGCCAACGACGCCACCGGCACCGGCGCGGCCCAGCTGACGCTCTCCGAGGCGACCGGCTTCTCCGGCACCGCCGCTGACTTCGCCGCCGACGCGTACGTCGGCAAGTGGTACGTGGACACGGCCAGCAACACGCTCCACGTGAACGTGGGCAAGAGCCAGCACACGAACGCGAGCGTCAAGGTCGCCACGCAGCTGGTCAACGTCAAGGGCCTGACCGCCGACGGCAACAAGGCAAACACCCCCGGCAACGTGACCGGCACCGAGTACTTCCACGCGAAGAACACGGCGTCCTTCACCTACACGGACAAGAAGGGCAACCCGGCCTCCAAGGACAAGACCGCCGAGAACACGGTGGTCAACCAGGACGAGCAGCCCGAGGGCGCACACGACGAGAACCGCTTCTCGAAGAGCCTGGGCACTGACAAGGTCTCTGTGAAGAGTGGCGAGGCCGCCGTGGTTCCCTTTGCCGTTGAGGCCAAGGGCATCAAGGGCTTCGACCCGTCCAAGACCACGATCGTCGACTACGTCGATACCAACATGTTCGACCTGCGCGACGAGGCGGCCGCCGCTGCCGCTATCAAGACGTCCCTGAAGGCGAACTACAACGGCTCCGCGCTCAAGGCCGAGGACTTCGAGGTTGAGGTCAGCGCCGCCGCCGGCACCGTGACGCTGAAGTACACGGGCGCCGTGTCGGCAACGGGCAAGGACCTGCGCGTCGAGTTCTCCCTGTCCACGTACCCCGTGTACGGCAAGCAGGTCCTCGACATCACCAATAAGGCCGTGCTGTTCGGCGAGGATGGCCAGGCCGACTACTGGGACGACACGACCACCACCGCCACGAACTACGGCTTCGAGGCCCAGGTCAAGAAGACCCTGTACAACACCGCGAACAAGAAGCTGACGGACATCCTGCAGCCGGAGACGGTCAACGGCGAGTACGTCCAGAAGACCTACGTGTACCGCGTCCAGGTCATCCCGCACGGCGGCTACCAGGGCGTCAAGATGCGCACCCTGATCGACCATCTGCCGGTCGGCACCGAGTTCGTCGGCTTCATCGCCGATGAGGACATGGACACCGCCGACAACGCCAAGGGCCAGGACGGCACCCCCTACGCGCTCAAGCAGGGCAACCTGGAGGCCGTGTTCACGGCCAACCCGGACGCCACGGTCGAGGGCACCCCGGGCGATGTCGTGCTGCGCCAGAAGGCCGGCACCACCTTCCCGGCCAACACCGACGCGGTGTGGCTGAACCTGGCCGTGAAGATCACGTCCAAGAACAACGGTGTCCCCGTCGTCAACACGCTGGGCGGCTCCACGGCCATCATCGTGCCGAACGAGGAGGGCGACACCACGGTGCCGCTGCCGATCCAGAAGCTCGACGCCAAGACCGGCGCCGCGCTGACCGATCGCGACTCCCGCTTCGAGGTCAAGGGCACGGGCACCAACGCCGACTTCAGCGCCGTGGCCTTCGCCGAGAACGGCTACCTCGTGGTGGCCAACGCCGAGGACCCCGAGGGTGCCGGCAAGCTGCTGCGCGTCCCCGCCGCCGGCACTTACACGGTGACCGAGACGAAGGCCCCGTACGGCTACACGGCGAACACCGAGCCGGTGACCTTCACGGTGGACGAGAACGGCAAGATCACCTCGCCGTTCAAGGCCCTCTACAACAGCCCCATCGCCTACGCGCTGGGTGACTTCACGTGGATCGACTCCAACAAGAACGGCGTCCAGGACGAGGGTGAGCCCGTGCTCGCCGGCGTCAAGGTCACGCTGCTCGACGGCGCTGGCAACGTTGCGCTGGACATGGACGGCAACGAGGTCGCTTCCGTGACCACGGACGCCAAGGGTCGCTACCTCTTCGACAACCTGCCGGTGGGCCAGTACAACGTGCGCTTCGAGCTCACGGATGCGCAGGCCAAGCAGTACACCTTCACCGAGGCCAACGTGGCAGGCAATGACGATCGCGGCGACTCCGACGCGATCGCCTCTTCCGAGAACGCCAAGATCGGCGAGACCGGCGTCTTCACGCTCGGCAAGTTCGGCGGCAGCAACGAGGGGCAGTTCACCTCCGCGGCCGACTACGCCACCGAGCTCGGCCTGGCCGAGGGCACGCAGGCCTTCAAGGCCGCTGGCGGCATCGACCAGACCCGCGACGCCGGCGTGGTGCTCAAGGACTCCGTGTCCGTGGGCGACTACGTCTGGTACGACGCGAACAAGGACGGACTGCAGGGCGAGGCCAAGGACGAGCCCGGCATCGAGGGCGTGGTCCTGAAGATCACCGGCCCGGATGGCAAGCCTGTCACCGACGTCTTCGGCGATCCGGTCAAGCCGGTCACCACGGACGACAAGGGCTACTACACCTTCGAGAACCTCCCGGTCCTCAAGGAGGGCGAGTCCTACACGGTCACGATCGACCGCACCGACAAGTCCACGCAGGACGCCCTGGCCGAGTACACGCCCACCAAGGAGACCGATCCGGCCTCCGAGGGCTACGACCGCTCCAAGGACTCCAACACGTGGGAGGCCAGCTCCGAGGGGCTGACCAACGACGGTGACCGCGACCCCACCCTGGACTTCGGCTTCATCAAGAAGACCTACGCCGTGGGTGACTACACGTGGATCGACGCGAACAAGGACGGCCTGCAGAGCGAGGGCGAGGAGATCCTCGCCGGCGTCAAGGTGGAGCTGCTCGACGAGGACGGCAACGTTCTGGGCGAGACCGTCACCAACGAGCAGGGCTTCTACCTCTTCGACGAGCTGAATGCCGGCACCTACCAGGTCCGCTTCACGCTCACCGAAGCACAGGCGAAGAAGTACACCTTTACGACGGTGGGCGCGGGTGGCGAGGATGATTCCGACGCCAAGCCCGAGGCCGACAACGCCGCCGTGGGCGTCACCAAGACGTTTGTGCTCAACCACAACAACGCCGCGCTGGTCTCCGATGAGGAGTACGAGCAGGCGGATCTGAAGGCCACCGAGGGCATCGACCCGACGTGGGACGCCGGCGTCATCATCAACCCGAGCGTCTCCGTGGGCGACTACGTCTGGTTCGACGAGAACAAGGACGGCATCCAGGGCGACCCGGCCACCGAGCCCGGCATCCCCGGCGTCGTGCTGGAGGTCTACGGGCCGGACGGCAAGAAGGTCGCGACGGACGCCTACGGCCAGCCCGTGGGTCCGCAGACCACCGATAAGGACGGCAAGTACTCCTTCGATCACCTCCCGGTGCTGGGGGAGAACGAGTCCTACACCGTGAAGATCGTGCGCGACGACCCCTCCACCCAGGAGGCGCTGGCCGAGTACGTTCCCACGCAGGAGCTCCCCGAAGGCGACCGCACCACGGATTCGAACACGTGGGAGGCCAGCTCCGAGGGGCTGACCAACGATGGCGACCGCGATCCGACGCTGGACTTCGGCTTCATCAAGGCGAACTACGCGGTGGGCGACTACACGTGGATCGACGCCAACAAGGACGGCCTGCAGAGCGAGGGCGAGGAGATCCTCGCCGGCGTGAAGGTCGAGCTGCTGGACGCCGAGGGCAAGGTCGTGGCCACCACGGTCACGAACGACAAGGGCTTCTACCTCTTCGACGAGCTGCCCGCCGGCGACTACCAGATCCGCTTCACCCTGACGGACGAGCAGGCCAAGAAGTACAACTTCACCTCCGTGGGCGACGGCGCCGCCGACGACTCGGACGCGAAGCCGGCCTCCCCGACCGCCGCGGTGGGCACCACCAAGGTGTTCACGCTGAACTCCTCCAATCCGAACCTGGTCCCCGCGGCCGAGTACGAGAACGGTGAGTTCAAGGCCAACAAGGGCATCGATCCCACCTGGGACGCTGGTGTGGTCCTCAAGCCGCGCGTGTCGCTTGGCGACTACGTGTGGTTCGACGAGAACCGCGACGGCATCCAGGACGAGACCGAGCCGGGCATCCCGGGCGTGGTCCTGGAGGTCTACGGGCCGGACGGCAAGAAGGTCGAGACCGACGTCTTCGGCGATCCGGTCAAGCCGGTCACGACCGGCGACAAGGGCGAGTACACCTTCGAGAACCTGCCGGTGCTGCCGGAGGGCGAGAAGTACACGGTGAAGATCGTGCGCGACGACCCGTCCACGCAGAAGGCCCTCGAGGACCTGACCCCGACCGTCCCCAACGCGGGCGGCGATCGCGGCAAGGACTCCTCGACCTGGGAGGCCACCACCGAGGGCCTGAACGAGGACGGGGATCGCGATCCCACGCTCGACTTCGGCTTCGTGAAGGCCAGCTACGCCATCGGCGACTACACCTGGATCGACCTGAACCAGGACGGCTTGCAGACCGAGGGCGAGCCGGTGCTGCCGGGCGTCACCGTGACGCTGACGGACAAGGACGGCCAGCCCGTCAAGGACGTCTACGGCAACGTCGTCAAGCCCGTGCAGACTGATGAGTTCGGCAAGTACGTTTTCGACGAGCTGCCCTCCGGCGAGTACATCGTGTCCTTCACGCTGACCCCGGAGCAGGCCAAGCGCTACTCCTTCACGAAGCAGGGCGAGGGCTCCGCCGACGACTCTGACGCCAAGGTGTCGGAGGACCCGGCCGTGGGCTTCACCAAGCTCGTGGTGCTGGACCGCAGCAACGCCAACCTGGGTGCCCGTGAGGACATCAAGGCCTCGGAGGGCATCGACCCGACGTGGGACGCCGGCGTGATCCAGAAGAGCGTGCGCGTGGGCGACTACGTGTGGGTGGACACCAACAAGGACGGCCGCCAGGATCCGAACGAGCCGGGCATCCCCGAGGTGTGGCTCAAGATCGTTGACAAGGACGGCAACCCCGTCAAGGACGTTTACGGCAACGAGGTTCCGCCGGTCAAGACGGACAAGAACGGCAAGTACATCTTTGAGGACCTGCCGGTGCTGCCCGAGGGCGAGCACTACAAGGTGATCATCGATCGCGAGAAGTCGAAGAAGGCGCTCGCGAAGTACAAGCCGACCGTGTCCAACGCTGGCGACCGCGAGGGCGACTCGGACGAGTGGGAGTCCACGACGCAGGGCCTGAATGAGGGCGGCGACGAGGACCTGACGCTCGACTTCGGCTTCGTCCTGGCCAAGGATGGCATCGACGTGGGCGGCGTGGAGACCACGCGCCCCGTGGATCCGACCGAGCCGACCGAGCCGACCACCCAGCCGACGTCGCCGAGCAACGGCGGCATCGACGTGGGCGGCGTGGGCCAGACCCGCCCGGCCTCCACGGAGGACGGCGAGGACATGGCCAACACGGGCCTGAACCCCGGCTGGCTGATCGTCGGCGGCTCCGCCGTGGCGCTCATGCTGATCGGTGGCCTGCTCTACGCAGGCACCCGCCGCAAGCCCCGCCGCCACTGAGGCGTGAGCCCCGCCCTCCACGGGCGGGGCGCCCGCCCAAGGTGACCGGCTAGCAAGGCCGCCCTCCCCACCCGTGGGGAGGGCGGCCTTGCCTGTGCCCGGGGAAGGCGGGCCCGCGCCGTCGGGCAGGTGGACGTGAACAAAACAGAACGACGCCGCGTGGCCAAGCCACGCGGCGTCGTTCAGTTCAGGCGCTGGGCGCCGCTAGGACGCGATCAGACGCGATCCACGAGGGCGTCGGCGACGCCCGTGTAGGTGCCCGGCGTGAGGGCGATGAGGCGCGCCTCGGCGTCGGCGGAGAGGCCCAGGCCCTTCACGAACTCCTGCATGCGGGCGCCGTCCACGCGGTGGCCGCGGGTGAGGTCCTTGAGGCGCTCGTAGGGGTTCTCCATGCCCGGGACGCCGGCGATGGCCTCGGCGCGCATGACGGTCTGCACTGCCTCGCCCAGGACCTCCCAGTTGTGGTCGAGGTCGTTCGCGAGGACGTCGGCGGCCGTGTCCAGGCGCTCGAGGCCCTTGGCGACGTTGGAGATCGCGAGGAGCGAGTGGCCGAAGCCCACGCCGATGTTGCGCTGGCCCGAGGAGTCGGTGAGGTCGCGCTGCCAGCGGGAGGTGACAAGCGTGGCGCCCAGGGTGTCGAGGATGCCGTTGGAGAGCTCGAGGTTGGCCTCGGCGTTCTCGAAGCGGATCGGGTTGACCTTGTGCGGCATGGTCGACGAGCCCGTGGCGCCGGGGACCGGGATCTGCTGGAAGTAGCCGATGGAGATGTAGCTCCACATGTCGGTGCAGAGGTTGTGCAGGATGCGGTTGAAGCGGGCCACGTCGGCGTAGAGCTCGGCCTGCCAGTCGTGCGACTCGATCTGCGTGGTCAGCGGGTTCCAGGTCAGGCCGAGGCCCGTCACGAAGGCCTCGGAGACCTGCTGCCAATCGGCGCTCGGCACGGCGGCGACGTGCGCGGCGTACGTGCCGGTGGCGCCGTTGATTTTGCCGAGGAACTCGGTCTTCTCGATGCGATCCAGCTGACGGCCCAGGCGGTGCGCGAAGACCGCGATCTCCTTGCCAAGCGTGGTCGGCGTGGCCGGCTGGCCGTGGGTGTGGGAGAGCATGGGGGTCGCGCGGTCGGCGCGGGCCATGTCGGCGATCTGGGCCACGAGGGTGCGGGCGGCCGGCAGCCAGACGTCAACGACGGCGTCGCGCACGCCCACCGCGTAGGAGAGGTTGTTGATGTCTTCGGAGGTGCACGCGAAGTGCACCAGGGGGGTCAGCTGCGCCAGGCCGAGGGCCTCGAGGCGGCGGCCGATGTAGTACTCAACGGCCTTGACGTCGTGGACCGTGACGGCCTCGATCTCGGCGAGCTCGGCGACCGAGTCGGCGTTGAAGTCGGTGACGATGGCGCGCAGGCCGGCCTCCTGCTCCGCGGTCAGCTTCTCCAGGCCGGGGAGGACCTGGTGCTGGGCCAGGTGGATGAACCACTCGACCTCGACGTGCACGCGGTTGCGGTTCAGCGCCGCCTCCGAAAGGTGGTCGATCAGGGGCGCCACGGCGGGACGGTAGCGACCGTCCAGGGGGCCGAGGGCCAGGGCTTCGGAGGACAGGGAAACGCGCGCGCTGGAAGACATGACTCCATTCTTTCATGG
>JALAHE010000120.1 GCA_022712075.1 Galactobacter sp. | reverse complement strand
GTGCAGGGCGCGCAGCTCACCCTCGTCCATTCCGAGGCGATCCATCATGATCCCGGGGATCTTCTCGGCCTCCTCGCGCAGGGCCGCGCCGCGTTCGGTGAGCACGATGGAGAGGGAGCGCTCGTCCAGAGGGTCGCGCTCGCGGCGCAGGTAGCCGAGCGATTCGAGGCGTTTGGCGATGGGCGAAGCGGTCGCCGGGTCCTGGTAGAGCAGCGCGGAGAGCTCGCGCAGCGACAGCGGCGCGTACTCCCACAGTGCAAGCATCATGAGGTACTGCGGGTGCGTCAGGCCGAGCGGCTCCAGCACGGGCTTGTACGCGGCGATGACGCTGCGCGAGGCCAGGGACAGGGCAAAGCAGACCTGGCTTTCGAGGGCCAGGGGGTCCTGCTGCTCCGGCATGTGGCGCTCGCTTTCCTTGGGAGGCGTGGCCGCGCCAACGGCGCGCCATCGCGCGGCCCGGGGCGGGCCACGCCCTCCACTCTAGGCTCCGAGCTCGTTTCTGTGCCCGACGGCGGGTGGTCGCCGGCGCCGCGACAGCGGCGGCCCGCGCGTGGCGGGGCCGGTGACGGCGCGGGCCTCCCGCCCGGCGAATCCCAGCGCGACGGGCGACGCGCGGCGAGGTGACCACGCGGCGCCCGGCGAAGCCCGGCCCGCGCGAGGCGAGCCTGGCGACGGCGCGGGCCTCCCGCCCGGCGAATCCCAGCGAGCCGTGAGACGCGCGCCGAGGTGACCACGCGTCGTCGTGCCTGGCCTTGGGCCCTTGGCCCTGACACCTGGAGCCCAGGGCCCGCGGCTACGCGCCGCTCGCGAGCGATTCGCCCACATCGGAGCGGTAGTAGAGCACGCTGCGCCCGTAGCGCGTGCGGTTAAGCAGCCCCGAACGTTCAAGGACGCGCAGGTGCTGATTGATGGCCGAGGTGCTCACGCCGAAGCGCAGGGCGAGCTCCGTGGAGGAGGCGGGCTCGCCGAGCGCGGCGAGCAGCTCGGCGCGCGTCGCCCCGAGGAGCTGCGTCAGCGCGCCGCGGTCGGCGCCGGGGTGCGAGCTCCACATGGCGCCCTGCCCGCGCGCCGGATACATGAGCATGGGCGGCAGATCGAGGTCGATGAGCGTGCTTGCGTCCGTCACGAAGATGGAGGGCATGAGCGTGAATCCGCGCCCGGCGACCTCCTGCTCGGCCTCGAAGTTGCTCATGGTGCGCACGTCGAGGTGCTTCCCGTCCCACGCGATGCGCTTGGCGAGCGAGGCGAACATGTCCTCGTAGCCGCCCGTGGCGAGGAGCCGGCTGCGGTGCGTGATGTCGGCCTGCAGCACGGAGCGCATGCGCGGCCAGTGCGGGGCAAAGCACAGGTGCCACATGCTCGCGATCGCCTCGACGATGCGCCTGACGACCTCGCGGTGCGGCCCGCGGAACACTGCTGGAAGCGTGCCGTGGATGGGCTCGAGGTCCGCGCGTAGGCGCTCGGGCGTGATGCGGGAGAGCGCCGCGAGCTCGTCGTCGATCGACGTGAGCGGTGAGGCGGGGCGCGGGTTGAGGAAGTCGGCGACCCAACGCCGCTCGTCCACGAGGTGCAGGAGCACCTCGTGATCCAGGACGGGGAGCACGGGGTGGATGTGGGAGATCCAGGCCTGCTGCAGCGGGTAGTGCTCCGGCAGGCGCAGGGCGCGCAACCCGAGGCCCAGCTCGTTGAGCGGCGAGATCCCGAAGCGCAGGGCCGCGACGTCCGGCGCGCGGAATGTGTACCGGATCATGAAGCCATACGCTACATCTCTGTCCCCACGCGCCGGCCCAATGCGACAAAGGTGTCATGACATCCCCCGCTCCCGCCGCATCGGACGAGGCGACCCCCGCGCCCGTCCCGCTCGCGCGGCTCTGGCGCACCGACACCACGCTGCGCACGCTGCTCATCGCCAACGCCCTCAACACCCTGGGCCGCGGCGTGTTCTTCACGCTCACGGCCCTCTATCTCACGCTGATCCTGGGCTTCAACGCACTTGAGGTGGGTCTCGCGCTGACCATCGCCGGCGGGGTGGGCGTCGTCTTCTCCCTGCTGGGCGGGCATCTGGCGGACCGCCTCAGCTCCCGCGCCATGCTCATCGTCTCGGCCGCGATCCAGGGCCTGGGGCTGTGCTCCTACACGCTCATCTCCGACTACTGGATGCTCCTGCTCATCGCCTCCGTCACCATGGCGGCTCAGCAATTCGGCGCCTCGGTCCGCTCCGCCGCGATCGGCCGCGCGTTCACGGGCGAGGACCGCGTGCGCATTCGCGCCGTCATGTACACCGTGACCAACGTGGGCATCGGCGTGGGCACGGCGATCGCCGCGATCCCGCTCGCGATCGGCACAGGCGGGGCGTATCGCCTCACCATGGTGCTCTCCGGGCTGCTCCTCGTGGCCGGCGCGTTCTCCCTGCGCGGCCTCGAGCCCGAGCGTGTCGACCGGCGCGCAGCGCCGGAGCCGGTGGAGGCTTCAATGCCCGACGGCGCGGGGTCGCCTTCCGCCTCAGACGTCACCGCCCGCGCGGAGGGCGACCCCGCGGAGGACGGGGCCGCGGGCGGCGAGCAGGAAGCACCGGGTGTCGACTCTGCGTCGGCCGCCCAGGCCGCCTCGGCGGTATCGGCCGCCCAGCCCGTTCAGGCAATCCAGGCCGGCCCGGCCGCATCGGCCGCGCCGGCCACTTCGGCGGCACCGCTGCCGGTTCCGGCCGGCACGAACCCGGCCGCCGCGTCGTCGTCCATCGAGGCCGCGGGGGAGAAGCCCCGCCGCCCGCGCTCGCCCTACCGCGACGCCCGCTACCTGCTCCTGACGCTGCTCAACGGCGCCTTCTCCATCCAGTTCGGGCTCTTCGGCGTGGCGGTGCCGCTGTGGGTCGTGAACCACACCGAGGCGCCGAGCGCCGTCGTCTCGATCCTGCTCATCATCAATACCGCCGTCGTTGCCTCGCTCTCGGTGCGGCTCAGCCGCGGGACCGGCGACCTTCCTGGCGCAGCCCGCGCCATGACCCGCGCCGGCTGGCTCATGGCCGCAGCCTGCGGTCTGTGGGCGTGGGGCGGATTCCTGCCCCTGTGGATCGCGCTCGCCGTGCTCGTGGCGGCGGCGATCGCCCACTCGCTGGCCGAGGTGCTCTCCTCCGCCGCCGGCTGGGCCATGAGCTACGAGCTGGCCCTGCCGGAGCAGATGGGTGCGTATCAGGGCGTGTTCGGCACGGGCTTCGCGCTCTCCAACATGGTCGCGCCCGTCGTGGTCACGGTGACGGCCGTGAACATGGGGCCGCTGGGCTGGGGCATCCTCGCGGTCGGCTTCCTCGGCTGCGCGCTGGGCGTCGTCGCGCTCGTCAAGGCCGCGCAGCGCCAGGGCTAGGCGCGGCCCGGGCGGCTGCGCTTGGCCGGGCGGAGCCGCTCGGTGCCAGGCAGCGTCGCGGCGCGCTCACCCCGTGGCAGGGGGTGCCCGCCCGTGACTCATCCCGTGGGTGCATGGCGCTGGGCATGCACTGATGACAGGCTGAGGAGGTCGGTGGCGCAGACCCGCCGCCGGCACATCACTCGCGGCGCCGCGGCGCCAAGCCAAGGATCGAGGCCATGGACTTCCTGACCGCCATCAAGACGTGTTTCACCAAGTACGCCGACTTCGGCGGTCGCGCCCGGCGTCCCGAGTTCTGGTGGTTCGCGCTCTTCCTGTTCCTCGTGAGCGTCGCCATCGACATCGTGCTGCCAGGGAGCCTGTACTTCTCCGAGACCGAGGGGCTCAACCTCATCACGTGGCGCACGCCGGCCGACACGGTCAACAACCTCTGGAGCCTCGCGACCCTGTTGCCCTCCCTCGCGGTGACCGTGCGCCGACTGCGCGACTCCGGTCGTCACTGGGCCAACATCTTCTGGGCCCTGCTGCCCCTCGTGGGCTGGATCATCCTCATCGTGCAGTGCGCCCAGCCGAGCCTTCCCGAGCGCCAGTACCCGGGCTTCGGCGGCCCCGGCTACGGCCAGCCCGGCCAGCAGCCCTACGGCCAGCCGGGCTACGGGGCGCCGACGGGCTACTGAGCCTCGCGCCTGGCCCGCGGCCCCGCCACGGCCTACACTCGGTCAAGTGATTGATAAGTCTCAACTCCTTGCCGAGTACGACCGCCACCTCCGCGCCGAGGCCGAGATGGCCGGCACCACGAGCGTGGACCGGCTCGGCCCCCTGCACCTGGGTGTCTACGGCGCCCCGGGTGAGGAACAGACCGGCTTCGTGAGCTACGCGGGCCTCGGCCCCGACGCGGCCGACCCCGCGGCGCCCGCCGACCGCGCCCGCGTGGACGAGGTCGTCCGCCGCATCGTGGCCTGGCGCGACGCCCGCCCCGAGCTCTCCGAGGTGGAGGTCAAGACCCGCGCCCACGATCTGGCGGATGGGCTGGCCGAGGCGCTCAGCGCCGGCGGCTTCGAGCCGGAGGAACCGGAATCGGTCATGATCGGCCCGGTCGAGGGGTTGATCGGTACCCCCGCGCCCGAGGGCGTGAGCATCGCCCCGGCCCTCACGGAGGAGGCGATGTGGGCCGCCGCGCGCATGGAGGACGAGGTCTTCGGCTCCACCTACGCGGAGCGGATCGTCCCCGAGCTGCTGCGCCGCCGGGCGGCAGGCGAGCCCGTCACCCTGTGGTCCGCCATCGCCGACGGCCGCGTGGTGAGCGCCGGGCGCATCGAGCCCGTGGCCGGCACGCCGTTCGCCGGCGTCTGGGGCGGTGCCACGCTGCCCGAGTACCGCGGTCGCGGGATCTATCGGGCGCTCACGGCGGCCCGGGCTGCGTCCGTCGCGGAGCTCGGCGTGCGCTTCATCCATTCCGATTCGACGGAGGATTCCCGCCCCATCCTCGAGCGAGCGGGCCTGATCAAGGTCACGGAGACCACGCCGTTCGTGTGGCGCAGGGACGCCGAGTAGCCGCCCCTCGGCACAGGCCGGTTGGCGCGGGCCCGGTGGCTCAGGCCGGGTGGCTCAGCGGCCGGCGCTCCACGGCGGCCCGGAAGGCGGCGTGCGTGTGTCGCGCCACGAGCCACCACACGGCTGCCGCCACGAGGGCGGAGACTGCGGCGCCCCACCACGGGGTGATGAGCAGGGAGAACAGCACAAACAGCAGGCCGATGCCGCACGCCGCGTCCACGGCAACAAACGGGCGCCGCGCCTTCACGAGCGGGCGCAGGACCGCGGCGAGGGCCTCGGCGATGAGGAACCACAGCGGCACCCCGAGCAACAGGATGGCGATGGCCGTCACGGGCGAGAGCGAGGACGTGAGGGTCGAGGGACCGATCACTCCCGCCACGAGCCCGGCGGCGAAGGGGAGGCAGGCCAGCCCGGCCACACGAGACCAGCGGCCCACGAGGAGCCAGGGGGAGATCGTGCGGGCGAGGGGGGAGCCGTCCGCGAACTGCTGTTGCATGCGGAAAATGCTAGGGCCGCCCGCCGATCAATGGCTATGACGGAACGGTGGATTTAGCCCTCAGCATGGCAACGATTCGGAAACGGCATGGAACGACGGCGGTCGGGAACCTTTCGCACGCAAGGTTCCCGACCGCCGTCGGGCGTTTTCTTGGCCTACAGGCCAAGGGCCTCGCGCAGGCGGAGGACGTGGCCGTTGGGGTCAACGTCGTACTCGGCGTAGGCCAGGCGGCCGTCCTTGCCCACCACAAACGTGGAGCGCTGGGTGCCGGTGAAGGTCTGCTCGCCCACCACGCGGGAGCCGTAGGCGCCGTAGGCGCGGGCAACCGCGAAGTCGGGATCGGAGAGCAGGGAGTAGCTCAGGTGCTGCTCGTCGCGGAAGGTGCGCAGCGCCTCGGGCAGGTCCCGGGAGACGCCGAGGACGGTGTAGCCGGCGCCCTGGAGCGAGGCGAGGTTGTCGCGGAAATCGCACGCCTCGGTGGTGCATCCCGGCGTGGAGGCCTTGGGGTAGAAGTACACGACCACGCCGGCGCTCGCGGCGCCGACGGCCTCGTCGAGGCCGATCGCGTCCCCGTCGGCGTCGACGATCGTGAAGTCCGGGGCCAGAGTGCCCGCGGCGAGGCGGGGGAGGGTCTGCGTCATCATGACTCCTTACAGCTCGTGGTCCGCGCCCCCTGGGGGCGCGAAGGGGTGCACCGTGGCGCGCATCACGGCAAGAGTATCGCTTAGTGGAGTCTGATTTCCACCATTAGGAAAAATCGCCGCCCGCGAGCAGCCGATCGGCCACCACCACCGGCTGCCCGGCCACGCTGGCCGGCACCGCCGTGGCCCACACCGTGGGGTCCCGCGGGACGCGCGTGATCAGGCTCGCCCGCTCCACGGGCACGGCCTCGAAGCCGGCCGCCCGCAGATCCACCGGCGTGCGCAGCAGCACCTCCACGCGACCGGCCTCGAGCCCGGGCGTGTGCACCTGCCGCGCCACGGAGCCGCTGAGCAGGGCCGAGGCCCCTGCGCGCTGCGCCAGCAGCGCAGCCGCCCGCGCCTGACCCAGCGGGGGCAGCGGATGCCACCAGCCCTCGCTGCGCCCGCCCGGCCCCGGGTAGGCGGCGAGCCACGCGCCCAGGAGGGCGGCGTCGTCGGGCGCCGACCAGACGCCCGAGCCGTCGCGTCGCACCAAGGCGCCCCATTGCGTCAGCGCGCGGCTCACGGCCTGGCGCGAGACGCCGAGGACGTCCGAGAGATGCCCGACGGGGGCGCCGCCGCGCAGCAGGAGGAGCCGCGCCACGGCCCAGCGCGTCCACGCCGGGCGCCCGCCCGTGTGGGAGGGGAGCGGCTCGGCGGTGGGAAGGCGATCGAGCAGCCCGGCGGGCAGGGGCGCCGGCTGGGTGAGCGGCGCCGGCTGGCCCAGGCGGTCGCGGCGGCGCGGGGCGTCGCTCGGCACGCCGGTGCCGATCGCCTCGTAGGCCACGCCGTTGATGAGCGCGAGCGGTGCCTCCCAGAGCAGCAGATCCCAACGGCCCAGGCGCGCGGCGTCCAACACTCCGGGCGAGGCGGACGGCGCCACGAGCAGGACGCGTTCGGCCCCGCCGACGTCCCCGCGCTTGCGCGCCTCGGAGAGCGTGATCCGCCCGCGGTCCCCGCGCAGCGTGCGGCGGGCCGGGCGGGCGTTGGGGAGGAGGAGCGCCCAGGAGTCGCCGGCGCGCTCGCCGATCCTGAAGCCGAGCGCGCGCAGACCGGCCTCGCTGGCGGCGGCGACCTCGTTGAGCACGTGAGTCCTTCGGTGGGTGATGGTGCTGGTGTGCGCCCGCCGAGCGGACGCAATGACTAAGCATGTCAGGTTCGGCACCGCTCATGTCGTGGCACGATAATCCCAGTCACATCGGCGTCTGTAGGGGGAAGAGATGGCGTCAACGGGGCCCAGCCCGTTTCAGAACACGCTCACGGAGCTGATCCGCGCGCGGCACCCTGTCCTGTTGGTGCAGACGCAGGAGGCAGACCGCGTCATCGCCGCCGTCTCCGAGCTGCTCACACACGGCATGGTTCCGCGCGGCCGCGGGCTGCAGCTCTACTCGCTCACGCGCGGCCTGCATGCGCCGGGCGGCGG
>JALAHE010000119.1 GCA_022712075.1 Galactobacter sp. | reverse complement strand
GGTCCGTTTCCCCGCCGCCCCCGGCGGCAAAGTCCGCGCCACGTCGCGAAATATGGACTGCTCGGACAACCATTGATTCCGTTGCCGCCCCACGGCGCACGCCCGTCTCGCGGAAGAATCTTTGTTCATCCGTGATCTTGCGCGCACCGAATCACCATCCGGCCGAGGACCCGGGAGGACGGCGCCGAGCGCCGAACAACCCCTTGAGGTATTACCTAAGGGGCCGGCGTCAGGCCCCCTGCGCGAGCGAGTACGGGGCCTCCCCCACCGCGTGCTGTCCCTCAGGCAGGGTTCCGTTGAGGTGGAAGTCGCCGATCGAACGCGCGCGGAACGCCACGGGGTTGTGCGTCGCGACCGTCTGCGCGTTGCGCCAGTGCCGGTCGAGGCCCTTGGAGATCGAGGTGCCCGAGGCGCCCACCGTCTCGAAGAGCTGCTGCGCGGCGCCGAGGGCCAGGTCGGGGACGATCACCTGAGCCTGCTCAACCGCGATCTCCGCGAGCGAGAGCTCGTAGGGAACCGGCCCCGCGTAGCCCTCGGCGTCCGCGCCGGCGGCCGTCGCGGCGTCGAGCCCCTCATCCAAGGCGCGGGCTGCCTGGAGCACCGTTGCCTCAGCGGCGAACGCCTTGGCGGAGATCCGGCCCACCACCTGCTGGATGAGCGGATCCTCGCGGAAGGGCAGCCCGGTGCCCGTGTTGAAGGTGCGCGTGCGCCCGGCGATCGTGGAGACGGCGTCGCGGCGCGCGGCGCGCGCAATGCCGGCCAGCACCGCGAGCAGGTAGAGCTGGAAGAACGCCTCCTCGTGCACCGCCTCTGAGCCGCCGGCCTGCCGCGAGAGGACGGCGTCCGCCGCGACCTGCACAGAGGAGAACGTGGCGGTGCCAGTGCCCGTGAGGGTCTGACCGAAACCGTCCCAATCGTCCTCGAGGACCACGCCGTCTGCGGCCGTCGGCACCACGGCAAAGACCTGGATGAACGTGGGATCCACGCCCTCCACCGCCACCGTCACCCGCGTGTGGTCGCTGAAGATCGAGCCGGTCGCGTAGTACTTGGAGCCGTCGAGGAGCCAGGAATCGCCGTCGGGGCTCAGTCGTGTGTTGAGCTCGCCGAGCGCGTTCCCGCTGCGTTCGGTGGAGGCGTTGCCGACCGTCTCCCCGGCCAGGACGCGCGCGTACCAGTGCTCGCGGACGGCCTCGGGCTGGAAGTGCAGCCCCTCCACGAAACCAAAGTGGGAGCGGTACAGGTGCGCCACATTGGAGTCCGCCTCGGCGAGATCTGCCACGAGCCGGGCCGTGGTCTCCACGCTCGCCCCCACGCCGCCGGCCCAGCGCGGCACGCGCAGGGCGCCGAAGCCGGCCTGATCCAGCCACGCGACGGCCTCGTGCGGGAGCTCGCGCTCGGACTCGCGCTGCAGCGCCCCCGCCCCGATCTGGGCGAAGAGCGACGCGTAGCGCAGGGAGAGTGACTCGTAGGACGCCTCGAGAGAGGGGCGCGCGGACGACGACATGCATGGCCTCGATTCCATCGGTCCCGGCGGAAGCACCCTCGCGAAAGCGATGGTTGCTGCGGCGTCAACGAGCCAGGTCTCTCGGCCGCTCTGGATGGAGCTGCGGGTCACGAATGAACCCACGTCCTCATCCTGCGGCCTGACGGTCACGCGGCGCAATCCAAGAGCGCCACATGACGGCGCGAGACGCGCGCAAGGTTGCTCCAACTTGCAGGACGGCGGGCGCCTCCTGAGGCGCCCGCCCGCGCCATCCCATCCAGCCGAGGCGAACGCTGCCGAACCTTGGGTTCTTGTTTCTCTTCCCTTCCCGCCTCTCGACGCTGGGTTGGGGGTCAGAGCCGGCGCGTGGCGGCCATCGCCTGGTTCCTCCTCCCAGCGCAGACGAGGCTGTGGCGCTCCCCTGTAAACGGGTACATGGAGTTGCCATACACAAGGCGCATGATGCTCGATGCGGCCAACGACATTCCGCCGGCTTTCTTGCCGTGGCGCGCCGGTGGGTAGATGCCGACGGTGGAAATCCGGCCGCCCGCCAAGCCGAAGCTCAACCACGGCCTAGCGACACGCACGTGAAGCACACGGCGCAACACAATTTGGTGCCACCAGTACCCGCAAGGCTCAATTGAAAGGTACCCATCCAGAGCGGCTGAGAGACCTGGCTCCGCGACGCCGCAGCAACCACCTTGCCCCGCGCACGCCGCGCGGGGACGGCCGGTGCTCATGCCAGGACCGATGGAGGAATACGCGTGAGCGCCTTTGCACCCGCCCGGAATCAGCCGATCAACCTCGCCGTGTCCCGCGACGAGGACGAGACCGCCCAGCGCCTGTGGACCGAGGAGGAGCGCCTGGCCTTCTGGGACGGCGCGGCCCGCCGCCTCACGTGGGAACGGGAGTGGGACAAGACCCACACCGCCACCGCGCCGAACCCCGAGACCCGCCGCGGCCCCGACTTCCGGTGGTTCGAGGGCGGCACCCTCAACGCCGCCGTGAATTGCGCCGACCGCCACGTAGCCGCGGGCAACGGCGAGAAGGTGGCCCTGCACTTCGAGGGCGAGCCGGGCGACACCCGCACCATCACCTACCGCGAGCTCACGGAGCTCGTCTCCCAGGCCGCCAACGCGCTCACGGAGCTCGGCATCGGCAAGGGCGACCGCGTGGTCGTGTACCTGCCGGTTCTCGTCGAGACGATCGTCATCACGCTTGCCTGCGCGCGCATCGGCGCGATCCACTCCCTCGTGTTCGGCGGCTTCTCCGCCGAGGCCCTACAGTTCCGCGTGGAGGACACGGGGGCCAAGCTGCTCGTGACCACCGACGGGCAGTTCCGCCGCGGTTCGGCCGTGCCGGTCAAGGCCAACGCCGATCAGGCGGTCTCCGGCGAGAACTCCATTGAGCACGTCCTGGTCCTGAAGCGCACGGGCAGCGAGATCGACTGGACGCCGGGCCGGGACGTCTGGTGGCACGACGTGGTCGACACGCAGCCGCGCACCCACGAGGCCGAGGCCTTCGATGCCGAGACGCCGCTGTTCATCATGTACACCTCTGGCACCACCGGGAAGCCCAAGGGTCTCGTCCACACCACGGGCGGCTACCTGACCCAGGCGAGTTGGAGCCACGAGTTCCTCTTCTCCCACCCGGACCCGGAGCAGCGCACGAACGACGTGCACTGGTGCACCGCAGACCTCGCGTGGGTCACGGCGCACACCTACGAGATCTACGGACCGCTCTCCAACGGCGTGACCCAGGTGATCTACGAGGGCGTGCCCAACGCCCCGCACGCCGGCCGCCACTTCGAGATCATCCAGCGCTACGGCGTCACCTCCTACTACACGGCGCCCACCCTGGTCCGCTCGCACATGGGCAACTTCCCCGGCGGCATCCCGGCCGAGTACGACCTCTCCTCGATCCGCCTGGCCGGCACCGTGGGCGAGGCCGTCAACCCCGAGGCGTGGCAGTGGCTGCGCGCCCAGGTGGGCCGCGACACCGCGGCCGGCATCCCCATGGTCGACACGTGGTGGCAGTCGGAGACGGGCGCCACCGTGCTCTCGCCGCGCCAGACGGACGAGACCTTCAAGCCGGGTTCCGCGACGCGCGCCCTGCCCGGGCTGGCCGTGGACATCGTGGACGACGCCGGCGAGCGCGTTCCGGCGAACATCCAGGGCAACATCGTCATCACCCGCACGGGCCCGGCCATGGCGCGCACCGTGTGGGGCAACCCCGAGCGCTACTACAGCTCCTACTGGGAGAAGTACCAGGAGCAGGGCTGGTTCCTGGCCGGCGACGGCTCGCGCTTCGACGAGGACGGCGACGTCTGGATCCTCGGCCGCACGGACGACGTCATCAACATCTCAGGCCACCGCCTCTCCACGATCGAGATCGAGTCGGCGCTCGTCACCGATCCGGGCGTGGTCGAGGCCGGTGTGTGCCCCTCCTTCGACGCCTCCACTGGCCACGCTGCCGTGGCCTTCGTGGTCCCGCTCGATCGCAGCTTGGTGAGCTTTGGGCACCTGCCCGACGACGCGTCGTCGGGCAGCGCTCCCGGCTCGCCGGCCCTGCCCGGCGGGCAGGGCGGCGCGGCCGAGACGCGCGAGGAGTGGGAGGCGCGGCGCGCCGCCTTCGCTGCGGCCCTGCGGGCCGGCGTGCGCACGCACATCGGGCCCATCGCCAAGCCGCGCGACATCGTGCTCGTGGACGATGTGCCCAAGACCCGCTCGGGCAAGATCATGCGCCGCCTGCTCACGCAGCTCTCCGAGGACACCGCCCTGGGCGACACGACCTCGCTGCAGAACGAGCCGTGCATCCCCGGGATCGACGCCGTGTGCCGCGAGGGGCTGCGCCTCTAGGGATGGGCTCCGAGCCTGGGTGGACCGAGCCAAATAAGCACGATTATTCTTGATGCAATCCGTCCTTAGATCTAGAATCATAAGACCAAGGAGGAGTCATGAAGAGCGTGCCCGCCCCCGTCAAGCGCCAGCTTCGCGCGATCGGTGAGAACATCAGAACGCAGCGCAAGCTGCTCGGCCTGACGGCTGCCATGGTGGCTGAGCGGGCCGGCGTCTCGGCCCAGACCCTGAGTCATCTCGAGAACGGCCGGGGGGCGGGGCTGGACACTGTTTTGGCCGTCATGCGCGTACTCGGGTTGGCAGACGCACTGGTAGCCGCGAGCGACCCCTACGGCACCGACGTCGGCCGGATGCGAGCCACCGAAACCCTCCCCCAGCGCGTTCGGGTGAGCACCGATGGCTGAGTCGATCCTGGTCACCATCGAGCTGTCCGGGTCCGATATCAGCGTCGGGACCCTCTATCCCGGACGCCTGGACACGGTCTCGTTTCGCTACAACGACGGATACCTTGCTCGGCCAGGCGCCTTCCCTCTTGGCCCGGATCTTCCCCTCGTTTCGGGGACACAGCCCCTGCACGCTTTCGGCCCGTTCGCGGATTCCGCTCCCGACACCTGGGGGCGGAAGGTCCTGAACCGGGCGCACCCATCCCGGCGCATGGGCTCGCTCGATCTCCTGCTCGGCACCAACGACTTTGGACGCAATGGCGCCCTGCGCTTCTGGTCGGACGGGGTTGCCTTGGCCCCGGGCGACGGGGTCCCCTCGGTGCAGAACCTGGCAGATCTCCTCTCCACCGCACATGACATCGGCAGGGATCGGGACGTCAGGGAGACGCCGCGTGCCCAGCGCTTGCTCGAGGCAACGGGATCACTCGGAGGTGCGCGCCCCAAAGCCAACGTCCTCATCGGCGACGAACTGTGGATCGCCAAGTTTCCCAAGCCCATCGGCGATGCCTATGACGTGATCGCCTGGGAATTCGCGTGCAACCGGGCCCTGATTGCCAGCGGAATAGACGCGGCGCCGGCCCGGCGTGAGGTCCTGGGGGGGCCTGAACATCGGTCTCTACCGCCGCTTCGATCGCGGGCCAGACGGCACCCGCATCCCCTTCCTTTCCGCGATGAGCGCGCTCGACGCCAGTGACGGCGAGGGAGGTGACTGGGTCGACCTCGTGGACGTGACACTTTCCCACGGCGGGAGCTCCGGTGAACTCTTTCGGCGGGCGGCGTTCGGCGCGCTCGTCGGAAACACCGATGATCACCTCCGCAATCACGCCTTCTTGCGACGCGGGCGCGCTTGGGAGCTCTCCCCCGCCTTCGACGTCAATCCCACCCCCGGCGTCGGGGGCGAACATCAGCTCGCCCTCTTCGGGGATGCCGAGGTCACCCTCGAGAAGGTGTTCGCTCCGGACTCGCTCCGGCTCTTTCGCGTGCGCCCGCAAGATGCACGCGCGTGGCTGCCACGCCTGGGCGAGGCCATTGCGGGCATGCGCGACGTCGTGTCCGGTCCGGACGTCGAAGCGGCGAGCCGCTCCATCATGGACGAGCGGTTCGCGTCTGCCGCGCAACAGATTCGGAACGTTGCCGCTCGGTGAGAGTGCGTCGGGAGGAGCCTTGGGCACCCCTGATGATGGTCGGCACCGGCCAGCTCTGGCTGTAGGCTAGCATCGCGTTTGCCCTCCCAAACGTCCTCGTCGCAGTGCTCGCCTGGCTGATGCCTCGTCATCTCGAAGGGCCGTGCCAGCACGGCCCGCTTGACGACGTCCGCCACGGCCCCCTGAGTGGAGGCTCCAGCGTGAGGGGTGGTGACGGTCGGGGCCAGCGTGGTGACTTTCCTGAGCCGATCTTCGAACGCGCCCCACGCACTGGGGGGCGTTCGAAGGTTTTTTATGCCCTCACAGCCCACCACGCCTTCGCCGCTTCCGCCCTACCGTGCCCTCCTCGCTCAGCGCGAATTCTGTGGCCTCTACCTCAGCTTCACTCTGACGACGGCCGCAGCAACCATGTCCGGTTTCGCGTTGGGAACGCTCGTCCACACGGCGACCAGTTCTCCGCTGCTGACCGCCCTAGCCATGTACGGTCCGACCTTTGCCATGGTGCTCGGCGCATTGACCCTCATGCCTTTCGCGGATGGTGCCCGCCCACGATGGACCCTCATCGTCCTGCAAGTGCTCTCCTTGCTTGGGGTCGGCGCGCAGGCCTTCCCCACCCTGCCGCTGCTGGCACGGTTGGGGATCCTGCTTGGACTCGGCCTCGTTCAATCGCTCAACACGGGCGTGCGCATGGGGTTTCTCTCCGCGATCGTGCCTGACGGCCAGTACGCGCTGGCCCGGTCGCTCATGAACATCACCTCGGGTGGGATGCAGATCCTCGGCTACGCCGTCGGCGCCACACTCCTGGGCTTCATCGCGCCGAGCGGTGTGTTCACGTTCAGCGCGGCTCTGACGGCCATGGCACTGCTGATCGTCACGATGCGTGAGCGATCGCTGAGGATCGCTCGGCGCCCGGGGCTGTCCGCAACCTGGCGAACGAACCGCCTCCTCTTCTCGCGGAACGCGGTACGGGTTCTCGGCCACGCTCCCTCTACAAGAGAGGCTGCTCGATCTCACACCCACCCCGATTCGTGGCCAAGTCCAGGGCGTGGAATCCGCTGGCCGCATCGCCTGGCAAGGAATCGGAGCCGTCACGGGCGGCAGCGTTGCTCTACTCGTCTCGCCGGCAGTCGCCATCGGAATCCTTGCCGCCGCATCACTCCTCATCACCCTCGTCACGCGCCCCGCGGTCGAGCGCAGCCGACCATTAACCCAGTGAGGGGAGCAACGACCACGTGCGCAGCGCGGCCGCCCTCCCCGTGACGGAGAGGGCGGCCAGGCGGGTCCCGTTGATGTGGAAGTCGCCGATGGGCCGGGGACGGAAGTCGATCGGGTTGCGCGTCTAGCTGCCCGCACTCCCCTCCCGGCGCGCGGCCGGTACCCTCGCCGCATGACGACAGACTCTCCGGGGGCGGGGTACGTCCTGGTCGGCTCCCACGAGGCCATCGCCCCCCGCCGCGCCAGGGAGCTACGGTTTTCCTGCCGCGCGGAGGGAGCTCATGCTCCTGCTTGGCCCGCTCATGGTGGCGGCGAGCGCGTGGACACTGTGGCGCGGGCTGTCAGGCGACGGTCGATGGTTCTGGCTCCCGGTGGGCGCCGTGGGCGTCCTCTTCTTCGGCTACGCCACCCTGGCCTGGGCCGTGCAGCGGCTCATCGTCACGCCCGCGGGACTGCGCTCGCGCCTGCCGATGCCGGGGCAAACCCGGATGGACTTCTCTGATGTCGCGGCGATCGTGGTGTTCCCGCGCGTGCATTCGGCGGCGCCGGTGGCCAACCATGCCGTGCTGGTGCGCCGCGACGTGGAGGCCGCCGCTTCCCCTCCTCGAGGCTGGCGCCTGAAGGGACCCACAGCTCGGGCGCCGTTCGTCATCGCCCTCGCCGCCGCCGGCGCGTGGGCCGTGCCGTGAGGCCGTCCTACTTGGAGGGTCTTTGCCGGTCTGTCCGCGCTCACCCTGGCCGCCCACATGGGGCTCGCCGGCCGCCCTTCTGCGTTGCCCCGCCCTGCCTTAGCCTGAGGGTCACCGCACGGCAGAGCACGAGGGGGAGCGATGACTGCACGGAACGGGAACGCGGGGGACCTCGGGGTCCGCTTGGGCATCTTTACGGTCGGCTTCGTGGCGCTGACGCTGCTGATCGGGCTGGTGTTTCGGGGCCTGCCCGGCTCAACGCTCCTGACGGGCGGCGCGTGGGGGTCCTCGCTCCTGGCGCTCGTCGCGGGCATCCCGCTGGTCGGCGCCGCCGCCCTCGCGTGGTTTCTGCCTCGGACCGCGGTCAGCGCGGCCACGGGACCCGTGCGGCCCCTGTCCCGCGTCTTCATCCTCGCCGGCGTGGCCGTGGGCCTGATGATCCTGCTGTCGTTCGCGTTCTCCGGCGTCTCCTCGTGGAGCAATTCCTCCGGGCTGGCCGGCACGTTCTCGGCCCCCATCGGCCGGGTGGGCTCGGCCCTGCTCTCCCCGGTCCTGACGTGCGCGGCCGTGTTCGGCGTGCTGGTTCCGTTGTGGCGGCGCCTGCTGACGCCGGCCTGGTCGGGGCTGGCCTCGGCCCTCACCGTGCAGGTGCCCTTGCTGCTCGCGACCCTGATCGCCGCCGCGTTCGTGGCCGCCTCGGCTCCCGGCGGCGTGGGGCTCGCCCTCCTGGGGCTGCTCGTCAGGGCCGCCGTCTGAGGCGTGCTGTACGCCGGCCTCGCGCGCCTCGTCGACGGACGCCCTTGGTGGCTGGCCATCCTCCTGGCCGGCCTGGCCCTGGCCTGCGTCTCCACTGCCGCGCGTTCCCTCGACACGGCCCTGCAGCTGCTCTCCCGCGGAGAGATCGGGGCCGTCGGCTTCGCCGGCTTCGGCTGGAGCGAGTTGGCCCTCTATCTCGCGTTCGGCTGGCTCGCCCTCTCGATGGGGCGCGACGCCGCGCGGCGCCCCTCGGGCGGCGCCCCTCGGGCGGCGCGCAGCGCTCGGCGCCCGAGCCCTCGCCCGGCCCCGCCGAGTAGGCGGGCCACCCCGTGAGGCCCCGCGCGCCGTCGTGCCTCGAGGGAGTCCGGTTCCGGCTTGGCAAGGGTTGGGGCACCGCCCTGGCCGCGGAGCCCACCCGCGCGTAGCCTGCTGGGAGAGGCATCCGTCGATAGCAGGAGGTCGTCATGAGCGGTTCAACCACCCTGAGCGGCGGGGCCGTGTGGCTGCGCGTCGGGATCTTCGTGGCAGCGTCCCTCACGCTGAGCTGGGCGTCAGCCCGGCTTCTCGACCCCCTCCTGAGCGGCCTCAGCCAGGGCGGCGAACCCACCCTTGGCATGATGCTCATCCCCACGATCGCCTGGTTGCCCACGCTCGGCGCGGCCGTGCTCGCGTGGCTGATCCCCCGCCCGCTGTCACTGCGGGCCGGCGGTAGCGCCAAGCCGTGGTTCTTGTGCCTGGTGCTCTTCCTGGTCGGGGCGGGGCTGCATCTCGCGCTCATGCTGAACGACGCGAACGTCAACGGCTGGAGCGACACCGGCTCCATGGTCGCCGGCGCCACGACCGTGTGGCTCGCGCTCCTGACGGCTCTCCCGGCGGCGGCCCTGCAGGTGCTCGTGTCCCTGACCCTGCTGTGGGGGATCGCGCGTCAGGCCATGCCGGCCGCCCGCGCCGGCGTCGTCACAGCCGTCGCGCTTGCGCTGCCGGGCATCGTCGCGACGGGCATCGCCGCGCTGCGGGGCTCCGCCTTCACCGGAAACCCCGACGACCCGTCCGGCGGATCCCAGGCCTTCGCCTGGGTGGTGAGCACCGTGGTGCAGCTCGCGGCGTGGGCGCTCGTGTACTCGGGCGTGGGGCGCCTCGTGGACGGACGCGGACCCGCGGCCCGCTGGTTCCTGTCCCTCCTGGGCCTTCTGCCGCTCTTTGCCGCGCCGGCGGGACTCTCGCCGTTCCTGTCCTGGCCGAGCGCGGCCCCCTCGCTCTGGGGCCTCGTGGTTGCCTCCGTCGCTGCCTTCTCGCCCGCCCTGCTCGTGGGCGCGCTGGCCTGGGCCCTCTCCGCGGCCAGGGCCTCCGGCGTGAGCACCCGCTCGGCAGCGATGGCCGACGCCGCGGCGTAGGCGCGGCGCGGCACGGCACGGCATGACTCCAGGGACGGACGAGGTCGACTACCGCTGGTTCGAGGAGACCCTCGAGGATCTACGCTCGCACGTTGAGCGTTGGCCCTTGCTGGCGTTCTCCGCCCGTATCGCCGCGGAGCTCGAGGACGGGGAGCGCGAGCTCGAGCTGGCCAGGCGCTCGGGCCGCGACATCGGGATCGACGCCGACCTCGCTGCGACCAGCGCCCGGAGGGCGCTCCCCCTCATCGCCCCGGCCCCCGAGCGCGCGGATGCTTGGCTGCGCGACGCCTCCAGCGTGGACGGCGCCGGTGCTGCGGCGGAACGCCTCTTGCTCAGCGTCGCGGAGGCCGCCGGCACCCCGGCGGTGGAGGGCCCGCGTGCGCTCCGCCGCCTGCACGCAGCGGAGGCCGCCGCCGCGAACGCCACCCAGCGCGTGATCGGCGCGCCGGAGGACGAAAGCCTCGACATCAAGACGGCCCTCGAGGAACTGGCGGCGGCCCAGGTCGAGACCGGCTTCGCGCTCAAGGAGCTGCTCGAGGGGATCCTGCTCCCCGCCGCGAACCCGCCGCGCAGGCGCGGCCTCCGCGGACTCTTGGGTGGCGACCCCGAGCCTGAGCGCGGGACGGAGCTGATGCGAGCGCACCTGGACGGCGGCGATCCCCACCACGCGGCAGCCGACTTCGTTTCACCGCAGCTCAACCGGGACGCCGCCTGGGACGGGGTCGACCTGCTCTGGCCGCACCTCGAGCGGTGGTGGGCCGGGGTGCTGTCCCGCCGCCGGAACTAAGCGGTCAAGCTCGAGGCGACGCCCCGCCGTCGGGCCTTGCCCTCGTTGGCCCAGCGGGCCAGACCCTCATGCCCTAGAGGGCCACCGGCCCCTTGCCGAGCGCGAGCCCGGCGAGCGCCTCCACGGCGCGGGGCAACACCGCGTCGTCGAACACCGCCAGCGGCGAGTGGTTGGTGGGCGCCGTCTGCGGGTCCTGCCCCGGCGGCACCGCACCGAGCAGGAGGTACGCGCCTGGCACGCGCAGCAGCACCTCGGAGAAGTCCTCGCTGCCCGGCTCGGGCGCGGGCAGCTCCTCGTAGCCCTCAGCCCCGAACAGGCCCTCGATGACGCCGCGCGCGTAGTCCACCTCGGCCGGATCGTTGACGGTCACGGGGAACTCACAATCGGGGCGCACGTCCACGCCCATCCCGTGCGCGTCGGCGATGCCGCGCACCAGCCGCTCCACGGCCGGGATGAGGCGCGCGCGGGCCTCGGCGGAGAAGGTGCGCAGGGTGATCGCGAGGGTCGCGGTGTCGGGGATGATGTTCGACGCCGTGCCGGCCGTGAGGTGCCCAACGGTCGCCACCACGGGGTCGAAGGCGTCGAACTGGCGCGTCACGAGGCTCTGCAGGCCAAGCACCATCTCGGCGGCCACGGGGACCGGGTCCTGCGAGAGGTGCGGCACGGAGCCGTGACCGCCGCGCCCGCGAACGGTGACGATCAGGTCGTCGCAGCCGGCCTGGATGGTCCCGGGGCGCGAGACGAAGCGCCCGTGCTCGTACTTGGCGGAGTACACGTGCAGGGCAAAGGCGGCGTCGGCGCGCGGCCCGGCCGCCTCGAGCAGGCCCTGCTCGATCATGCGCAGCGCCCCGCCGTCGGTCTCCTCGGCGGGCTGGAACATGCCGATGACGTCGGCCACGAGCTCGCCGCGGCGCTGGGCCAGGAACGCGAGCGCCCCGTAGAGCCCGGCGGTGTGCAGATCGTGGCCGCACGCGTGCATGGTGCCGGCGGGGTCCGGGGCGTAGGGCAGGCCCGTCTCCTCGGTCACGGGCAGCCCGTCCATGTCGCCGCGCAGGAGCACCACGGGGCGGCGGGTCCCGGCCGGCAGCGGCGCCTCGCCGCGCAGCACGGCGACCACGGAGCTCATGCCCTCGCCCGTGCTGACCTCGAGACCTTCGATCCCGGCCAACCGCGCGAGCACCGCGGCCTGCGTCTTGGGCAGCTCCAGGTCCAGCTCGGGGTGGGCGTGCAGCTCGCGCCGGAACGCGATGACATCGGCGGCGAGCTCGGCGGGGATGGACACGTGACCTCCGAAAGGGGGAACTGCGGTGCGAATCCGGCTCCCGCGGAGCCGGTGGCTCGAGCCTACCCAAGCGGCGCGCCGCCCGGCGGGGCCGGGGGACGGACGTACCGTGGAGGGAGGATCCCAGGAGGCCGTCATGACTTTCCAGCTCGACGACGCCGCGCCGCCGCGCGGACCGCTCGCGCCCCTACGCTCGCTCCTCTTTGTTGTGGTGGCCGTCGCCGCCTCCTTCGGGCTGGCCTGGCTCGTGGGCACCGACACGCTGCCGTGGGCGGGTGCCCTCGAGGCCGCCAACAACCCGCGGCTTGAGCAGATGCACGACGCCGCCTTGCCGTTCATCCCGGCGCTGCTCGCCGGCCTGGCGGCCTGGCTCCTGCCGCGGCCCCTGGGCCGCACCGCTGCCCGCCCGGGGCGCCGCTCGCCCGCCGCGATCTGGGCCCTGGGCCTCGCGTGGTTGCTGACCCTCGCCGTGGTCCTGGTGAGCTGGCCGTGGGACGCCGTGACGGTCTTTGGCCACTCCCTCAACCCGCCCTCGCCCGCCGGGGCCGGGCTGCGTTGCCTCGCCGCGGGCGTCTTCCTCGGCCTGGCCGCCCTCCCTCTCGTGAGCGCCTGGCGGGCCGCACCCCGCGCGGGCGGCGCGATCGTCGTCGCCCTCTGCTTAGGGCTCGCGACCTTTGCCGGCCAGCTGGCCATCGATGTGCCCCAGGCCTGGGGCATTCCGCTGGAGGAAGGCGCGGCGGGCGCCCGCTGGTCGGCCGCGGACTGGGGCACCCCCATCACCCTCGCGGTGGCCGTGGCCCTCGTGGCGTTTGGCGCCCACATCGCGATCGCGGCCCGCGGCGGCTTCCTGCGCTGGGCCGTGCCGGCCGCCTTCTTCACGCTGGTGCTCATGCCACACATCGGCACGTCCTTTGTGGTGTTCGGCGCCTCCTACGAGCCGCTCGCCGGAACCGAGGTCTCCCTCGACGGTTCGGTGAGAGACTGGTGGGAGCCCTTGCAGCTGCTGACCACCCTGTCACTGCCGCTCGTGGCCTGCCTCCTGCTCCTGCTCACCACGTTGTCCGGCAGCACCACCGGCGGGGAGCCGGCTGATCTCAGCTTCCTCGAGGAGAGCGAGCCGCCCGCGCCCGGGCGATTCAGCGACGCGCAGACCCGGGCCTTGCCGGTGCTCACCCCTCCGGATAGCACAGACCGGGCGTGAGTCGCGGGACGTCATGTCATTTTTATTGTCCTTAGGACAGTATTAGACTACCGGCATCCCCCGCAGCTTCAACGGATCGAGACCGAGATGATCTTCAAGAACAAGACCGCCGTGGTGACCGGATCCGGTGCCGGCATCGGCCGCGCCATCGCAGAGCGCCTCGCCGCCGAGGGCGCCAACGTGGTGGTCTCCGACGTCAACGACGCGGCCGGCGCCGAGGTGGTCGAGGCCATCACCGCCGCGGGTGGCCGCGCCCTCTACCAGCACACCGCCGTGGGCGACGCCGCCGAGGTCAAGGCCCTCATCCAGCGCGCTGTCTCCGAGTTCGGCACGCTCGACTTTGCCGTTAACAACGCCGGCGTGGGCGCCCAGCCCAAGCCCGTGCAGTACCTGAGCGACGCCGAGTGGTCCCGCACCATCGACATCACACTCACCGGCACCTTCCAGAGCCTGCGCGAGGAGATTGCGCACATGGTGGCCAACGGCGGCGGGGTCATCGTCAACGTCTCCTCGATCGCCTCGCTGCAGCCCACCCCGAACCTCTCCCCCTACGGCGCGGCCAAGCACGGCGTGCTCTCCCTGACCCAGTCGGTGGCCTCGGAGTACGCCGCCCGCGGCATCCGCGTCAACGCCGTGGCCCCGGGCCCCATCGCGACCGCGGCGCTGGCCTCGCTGCCGCAGGAGGCCCAGGACGAGTACGCCTCCGAGGTGCCCATGAAGCGCCTCGGCCAGCCCGAGGACATCGCCAACGCCGTGGTGTTCCTGCTCTCCGACCAGGCCTCCTTCATCACAGGTCAGACGCTCGCAGTGGATGGGGGGTCGCTGATCCGATGAGCCCCACCGACCGCCAGCAATCCATCGATCTGCTCGACTCGCTCAAGCGGGTGCTCGCCGAGTGGACCAACCCGCGTTTCCTCGAGCGCATGGGCCGCGAGGCCGGCCTGGACCTCGACGCCTCCGCCGTCACGGTCTTGACGCTCGCGTGGCGCCACGGCCCGGTGCGCCCCTCCGCCCTGGCCGAGTCCATGGCCACCGGTGCCTCCAACGTCTCCAAGATCCTGGCCCGCCTCGAGGCGCAGGACCTGGTTCGCCGCGACCGGGACCCCGAGGACGCGCGCGCCACGCTCGTCAACGTCACCGACAACGGCCGCGCCGCCGCGACGCGCCTGGACGACGCCGGCGTACTCACGATGGAGCACATGCTCAGCAAATGGACGGCGCGCCAGCGCGCCGAGTTCCTCGTCTCGCTCCAGCGCTTCGAGGCCACCACCATCGACATGGTCAACGAGCCGCCCAAGGCGGGCTGAGCGCGTTCTCGAACGCGAAGAAGGGGCGGGGAGCCGTGGCTCCCCACCCCTTCCGTGTGGTTATCCGACTCAGGCGCGGGGCACGCCGCTCGCGGAGGCCCATTGGGCGGCGTCGAGCTCGATGATCTCCGCGTTACGCGGGCTCGAGTGGAAGCGCCGCCAGCCATCCAGCGCATCCAGCGTGAGCCGGATGATGGTGCCGTGGGCCACCACGATGACGCGCTGGCCCGGGTGGGCGGCCACGATGCGACGCACCGCGGCGAGGCCGCGGTCCCCCGTGGCGTGGGAATGCTCGACGCCGGGGAGCAGTCCCAGCCGATAGCCCACCTCCTCGATGGGCCCGGGATCGCCGTCGTGGCCGGGATGGAGCACACGTCGCGTCTCCGCGGGGAGCTCGGCGTCCACGGCGCCCTCGAGCTCGCCGTAGCCGCGCTCGATGAGGCCTTCATCCGTGGTCGGGGCCGGCAGGCCAAGGTGCTCCGCGATGATCGTGGCGGTCTCGAGCGCGCGGCCGAGCGGGGAGGCGACGACGGCGTCCCAATCGCCGCCCTCGAACCGCACGGCGGCCTCGCGGGCCTGCTCGCGGCCCGTGTCATTCAAGGGGATGTCCACCTGCCCCTGCAGGCGGCCCGCCGCGTTCCAATCGGTCTGGCCGTGGCGGACGAGGGCAAGCGGGGAGGAAAAAGCATCGCTGACAGGCATGGCGTTAACGGTACGTCGTTGAGCTGGGAGGGTGCTTGGCCCTTGTCTGCCCCCTGCCGCAAAAGACATTTCTCCCATGCGTGACCGTGGGGGGCCGCGCGAGAGCACCCAGTCAAAGACAGGTGCAGTACCCGTG
>JALAHE010000015.1 GCA_022712075.1 Galactobacter sp. | reverse complement strand
GCAGCCTGCGACGCAGCAGCAGCCGCAGCATTGGCCTCCGACGTCGAAGAAGACGAAGCCTCCGTCGACGCATCAGCCGTCGCAGCCGCAGCAGCAGCCTTCTCAGCATCAGCATTCGCAGCAGCCGAAGCATCATCGGTCTGATCAGCCTGAGCCGCAGCAACAGCCGCAGCCTGAGCCGCAGCAGCCTTATCAGCCGTCGCCTGAGCCGAAGCAGCAGCCGAAGCAGCAGCATTCGCATTCACATCAGCCGAAGCAGCCGACGTCGCACCCGCCTCGGAACCGCCATCCGCCTGCACCGTGAGGGTGGCGTCAGCGGGGGTGTTGGAGGTGGCACCGGTGGCGGTCACCGTGATGGTGTCGCCGTCCTGCGCGTCGGCCGGCACCATGTAGACGAAGGTGACTTCACCCTCGTCGTTGGCGATGCCGGTTCCCACCGGGGCGTCGGCGACAGTAAACGTCACGGTCTCGCCGGGCTCGAAGCCGGTTCCGGTGAGCGTGCTCGTGGCACTCGGTGCTACCTCGCTCGGATTGGCCGTCAGGGAGATCTCCCAGCTCACGGCCTCCGCGGTGGAACGCACCGTGGCGGAGGCGAGATTCACCTGAGCCAGGGGGGTACCAAGCGTCGGCAGGAGGGTGACCTGGAGCGCGCGTTCCGTGAACGAACCGGCGTCGACGGCCGTGGACGTCTCGAAGTTGCCCGGGTTCTCCTGCACATTGACCTTGATCGAGGCGACCTTCGTCAGCACGTCGAAGACGGGCTGCAGGGTCGTCACGATCGGCTGAAGCACTCCGTCAAAGGCGGTGTGAATGATCGAGTTATCGCCCGTCACGACAGAACCGAGCGCGGTCGCTACCGTCGTCTGCACCAGGTCGAGCACAGGGGTCGTCAGTGCATTGACAATGGTCCCAATCGGGATCGGAATGAAGAGCACAGTGAGGGTGGACCCCGTGGCAGCCAGCGTCGGCTTCGACGCGCCGTCAACGCCCAGGAAGCCTCCCACGGTGCCGTTAATCTGCAGCTTGATGTCGCCTCCGACGACGCCGCCGAGAGCAGACAGTCCAGCAGAAACGTTGACCTTGAGCTCCAGGCCATTGACGGCGTCCGTCACAAGATCGATCACCTTGTCGGTGAGACCACCGACCGCTGACTGGACGCCATCAAGAATGGCGTTGACCGTGGCGGAGCTGAGGACTTCGGTGTTGGCGGGGAGACCATTGAGGTCGCTTCCGTTGCTTCCGGCCACGGCCTTGGCCAGGTTCACCGTGACCGTGCCCTCGCTCAGATCGATGGACACGAGACCATCGGGCGAAGTGATGGGCTGACCGAGGACACCATCCAGGATGCCGGGCAGGCTCGAGGTGTCGAGGGACGCCTGAAGGACGGTGTTCTGCACGCTGACAAGCGCGCTGACTCCGGGCAGACTTCCAACGAAGTCAACCAAGATGCCATTCAGGGTGCCCGTCACGCCGGACAGGGCCGTGTTCAGGGCACCGTTGGTGCCAACCAGCCCATTGAGCGCCGTCTGCACGTCGCCCAACGCGGAGCCGAGCGCGGTGTTGAGCGTCCCGGCCAGCGCGGCCACGGCGGGGCTCTCGAGGATCAGCTTGCCGTCGGCGATCTTGTAGGCACCCGTCGCCGCGTCGTCGCCGTTCTGCGTGGCGGAGGCGGCAATGGCGCCGAGCTCCACCCGCAGCTTGGACACGAGCTGTCCGGTGGCGTCGTCCAGACCGGCCGCCGCCAGGAGCTTCGTCAGGTCGACGTAAGCGCTGTTGGCGGGATCCGTGTCACCGTCCACGGCGATCGCGCCGTCTTCGCCCACGAGTCCGGAGGAACCATAGGCGGTGTTGGGGTTCTTGCCCGTCTTGGCGTACTGCCCGGCGGCGCCGACGGCGATGATGCCCGAATCGCCGAAGAGTGGGACTTGCAGACCTCCGCCGAGATCCAGGTTGATCAGGCTGAGTGCCGTCAGATCCAGCGGTGAGCTATCCGTTGTCGGCGAGCTGACGTTCCCTGAATAGGCTCGTTCGAGATCAGCAAGAACATCCGTATTGAGTCCGGCAACACTGCCGGAAATCAGGTTTCCTTCCGCCTCCGCTTGGTCGCTCGCGGAGGCATAGGCCGGCGCGGTGCCAAGGGTCGCCACGGCGAGCGCTGAAAGGGCAACGCCTGCGGCGCCTCTCCTCAGCCTTGACAAAGTTCTTCTCATGGGGGGTTCTCCTGCCCGGGGGTGCAAGTGAGTACACGTGTGGGTGCACGCGTTTGCGTTGACCTTATGGGCGGATGCCAACGGCATCGAGGACTCTCAGCAGAGTTCAGTAGTTCGGGTTCCCGACTACGGAGGTATTGCGTTTTGAACCGTATCTGCGTTTGGTGAAACCAGGTATTTGGGTAGCAAAGTCGGGCCTCGCACAGAAATGCGCGGGGGCGGATCTCGCAAACCGCCTCCGCTTCCCCTACGCTCGGCGATATCAGCCGGTGCCGGGGGGCCCGAACGGAGAGACGGAAACGCCGGGGAGCGGATCCGGAGAAGCAGGAAGGCCTCCGCACGATGAGCGCCCCGTCCACCCAGCCGCGGCTTGTCGTCGCCGACCCCGATCTTCTCCCCACACGGGAGGTCGAGGCCGCTCGAGCCGCCCGCCTCCTGGAGCCGGGCCACTCCGTCGTCCTGGTCGGCCACCCCGGCGAGGGTCGGTCCACCGTGGCACGGGAGGTATTTCAGCTACTCGGCGTCCAAGCCCCCGCCTCCCTGCGTTGCAGTCGACGGACCACCGCGGCGCAACTTCTCGAGTGGTTTGATCGGCAGCTCACCGACGGATTCGGTGTGTTGGAGGATGCAGAGGCCCTCTCCGCGGAACTGTCGGACCTCCTCGAGGACCTCGTACTAGACACCCGGCTCAGCGTGCTCCTCACCGCGGACGCAGTGGCGATGCGTTCGGAGGCGAGTTTCGACACCGCGAGCGCCGTGGGGATTCTGAACGACCTGTGGCGGCGCCGCTTCCTCGACCGGGTCGACCTGGGCCGCCTGCCCTTCGACGAGGCCCGCACGCGCGTGCGCAGCGTCGTACCGCCGGCCACCTTCGACGCGTTGCAAGAGGCCACCCTGACCCGCCTGGCCGGCGGCTCGCTCGCCCTCGCGCGGGACATGGCAGAAGACATGTCGGCCGCGCCCGAGTCGGCACCTCGCTTCATCCCCCGCGCGTGGAGCACGGGCTACACGCTCAGCGCGCGCACCCTGCATCGAATCGCCGCTCGCTTCCGCGACCAGTCAGATGACCTGTACAAGACCTGCATCCTGCTGCATCAGGTGGACCCGCTCGAGTACTCCACGGCGGCCCGCTTGTTTGGCCCCGAGCTGATCAGCGGCTTGGAGTCCTGCGGTGCCCTCGCTCTGCTCGGCAAGGACGACTTCACCGAGGTCACCTCCAGCTCCGCGCTGGCCGCCGGGCTGCTCTCGGACCACCGCTGCGCCAACCTCAGCGAGGACCGCGAGCGGCTCTTGGAGGCGATCCGCCGCCTCGTCATGAGCGGCGTCCCGGTGGGAGACTCCACGGCGCTGGTCCTGGCCCGCTGGCTGGTGGATTCGGGCAAGGACTACGCACCAGAGCTCGGCCCCCTGTTCGTCCAGGGCGCGGCCAAGGCGGTCCGTCACGGCTGGCCCGCCGAGGCCCTGTCCCTCACCAAGGCCGCGACGAAACTCGGGCTGGAGCCCAGCGCTCGCCCCGTGCGCTGGCAGGCCCTCATGTTGGAGGACCGCCACGAGGAGGTGTTGGCCGAGGCCCGCGAGCTCGCTGAGCACCGCCCCGAGGCCCTCGACCCCGTGCACGTGCACCGTATGAGCGCCGCCGCGAGCTGGCTCCCCCACCCCCCGGCCTGGCTCGTCGGCTACCTGCTGGGCCCGCTGCAGGAACAGGACCCGGCACTCTCCCTGCTCATGCGGATCCTGTTGGGCGACGCCGAGTCCACCACTGATCAGCTCGCTGAGCTGGAGGCCTTCGGTCACGCGCCGGACCAGCCGACGTCCATCCGGCTCTCCGCCCTGGCCCTATGCATCACGCGCTACATGAGCGCCGGTCAGCTCGAGGCCCTGGAACGATGCATTCAGGCCGGCCGCGGCCTCCGCGGCACCATCCGCGGCTCGGTCACCCCTGCGAAGACCCTGGATCGCGAGGCCAAGCTCCTCTTCGACACCGCGTGCAGCGCCGCCCAGGTGCTCGCGGGCCTCGATCCGGCTGGGGTGGAGCGCGTGGCGGAGGAGATGGTCCAGGGCGCCATCTCGATCGGCCCCGAATCCGGGCGTTTCCCGGCCGCGAGCGCGGCGTACCTGCAGGCGATCATCGCCTACAACCGCGGTGACGCGGCCACGGCTCGCGTCAACATCGCCGCCGCTATGCAGCTCCTGGATCGCACCACCTTCGCCACGTCGATCGGCTACATGGCCGTGCTCTCGCTCGAGCTCGCCTCGGGCGGGGGCGAGACTGAGGTGGACGCCGAGCTGCTCGGCGAGCACCTCGCCCTGACGCACCGCACCTACCCGCGCCTGACCTCCCCCGTGCGCACCCTCGCGGAGGCCGTGGGCTCCCCCGTCTCCCTCGAGGAGTCGACGCATCGCCCGGGCTGGGCCGTGATCACCCGTGCGCACCAAGAGGTGCTGGCGGGTCGGCTGAGCGCCAACGAGGCGCTGGCCCACCTCCCCGCTGCCTTACTTGAGCCGGCTCTCCCCCCCAGCAAGGCGCAGCTCCGACACCTCCAGGCCCTGGCCTCCGGCGATCCGGAGCACCTGCTCGACGCCGCCGCGGCCCTGACGGGCGTGGGCAAGTACGGCGCCGCCCGGCATGCGCTCGCTCAGGCCCGCCAGCACTTCCTGGCGCACCGCCAAACCGCCCGCGCCAACGATTGCGCGGAGCGGCTCGGCAATCTGCCGATCCCCGACTCCGGCGTTCCCGGCGCGGTCTCCCCCGCCATGATTCCGGCCGGCCTGACCCAGCGCGAGTACGAGGTCTGCCTCCTCGTGGGCGAGGGCCTGAGCAACCCGCAGATCAGCGAGCGGCTCTTCCTCTCCGTCCGCACGGTGGAATCCCACGTGCTCCAGGCCCGCGCCAAGCTGCGCGCGCCGCGGCGCAAGGACATCCCCGAGCGCCTGCTGCGCATCATGCAGGGCCGCGGCTAGGGTCGGTGCCCGCCCCGGAAGGGTGGCGGGTCCTTTCCCTCCCAGTGCCCGACGGCGGGTGGGAGCGTTAACGCACCCACCCCCCGTCGGGCGTTGGCGTGGGAAGCGGATCCCGGCGAACTCCCGCGGGAGGGTGAGGCCGGCGTCGGCGAGGGCCGTCGCCGCGGCGAGGTAACCGGACATGCCGTGCACGCCAGGGCCCGGCACGGCGGCGGCCGAGGCGAGGTAGAGGCCCTTGGCCGGCGTGCGCCAGGGCTGCGGCGCGAGGACCGGGCGCGCGAAGAGCCGGTAAAGGTCAAGCCGGCCGCACGCGATGTCGCCGCCGGGGTAATTGGGGTTCTCCTCACCAGCCCGCTCGGCCGTGGTGCTCTCGAGGTGCACGATTCGCTCGCGCAGGCCGGGTGCGTGCTCCTCGAGCGTGTCCAGCAGGGTCTCGCTGCGGTCGCGATCGTCTCGTGCGGGGGCGTGCGAGTAGGCCCAGAGCACGTGGCGGCCTTCGGGGGCACGGGAGGGGTCCACGGCGCCGGGCTGGGCCACGAGGACCAATGGTCGGTGCGGGTACTGGCCCTGGCGGGTTCGGTTTTCGGCGGCGTGCACCTGCGCGGCCGTCCCGCCCACGTGCACCGTGCCCGAGGCCTCGAGGCGCGGATCCAGCCACGGGACCGGGCCGTCAAGCACGGCGTCGATCTTGGCGATGCCCATGCCGTAGGGAACCCGCTCGAGGGCGCGGCGATAGGACTCCGGGAGGGCCGGGCCGGCGAGGCACGCGAGATCGCGGGCCGAGGTGTCGGCGATGACGATGTCGGGGCGGGGCCCGTCCAGGTCCTCGAGGCTGCGGATCCAGCGCCCCGTCAGGACGCGGCCGCCGTGGGCCTCGATGTCGCGCACCAGCTCATCGGCGAGCATCTGGGCTCCGCCGAGCGGGAGCGGCCAGCCGCCCTCGCCGTGAGCCGCGGCCGCGAGGACGAGGCCCGCCGCAGCGGCGGCGAAGGAGGGCTGCTTCGTGGCGCCGTGGGCCACGGCGCCGGAGAGCAAGGCCGGGGCGTCCTGCCCGCGCCAGCGCACGTTCTTCAGGGCGCCCGCCTGCTCCAGGACGCGCAGGCCGAAGCGCACCGTGAGGATCGGGTGCCGCGGCACGCGCAGCATCGAGTTGAGGGAGACGTCCAGCAGGGTGTCGATGTTCGAGGCCAAGGGGCCCAAGAGGTTCCGCCAGGCCGTGCCGTCCTGGCCCAGTTCCGCGGCCGTGCGCTCGATGTCTCGGTAGGCGATGGCCGCGTGGCCGGGGCGCACGGCGTGGGCGTAGGAGATCTCGGGGGTCGCGTAGTCGACGCGTTCCTTGATGCCCAGCGCACGGAAGAACGGCGAGGGAAGCACCATGGGGTGCACGGCCGAGCACACGTCGCGGACCGCGCCCTCCGCACCGAACGGGCGCGTGCGCAGGCCGCCACCGGGCGTCTCGGCGCCCTCGTAGACCGTGACGTCCACGCCGGCACGAGCCAGGACAACGGCGGCCGCGAGGCCGTTGGGACCGGAGCCGATGACCGCGGCACGTCGCTGGGTGTGCATGCTTTCAGCCTAATGAGTTTGCCCGCCCGTCGTCGCCCTCACGACGGCAGGCAACCAGAATTGCGTAGTACTCGGCTTGCCGCCGCCCCGGCACCCTGGCAAGCTTTCACGGTCACGCCCGCCGCCGCGCTTTTTGTCCAGAGCGCTCCCCAAACAGCGGGCCAGCCGTCAAGGAGCAGAAAGCACCGTGCGCACCTCCATCGCCTCCCTGCGCCGCCGCAAGGCCGCTGGCGAGAAGTTCACCGTCGTCACCGCCTATGACTACACCTCGGCCCGCTTGGTCGATGCCTCCGCCGTGGACGCCATCCTGGTGGGCGACTCCCTGGGTATGGTGATGCAGGGACATGACAGCACACTGCCAGTCACGGTGGAGCAGATGATCTACCACGCGCAGATGGTGCGCCGCGGGGCGCAGCGCGCGCTCATCGTGGTGGACCTGCCGTTCACTGCAACGGCCTCCACCGAGGATGCGGTGCGGGCCGCCACCAAGATCATGGCCGAGACCGGCGCGCAGTCGGTCAAGATCGAGGGCGGCGCCCGCATCGCTCCCCTGGTCCGCCAGCTCGTGGCCAACGGCATCCCCGTCATGGGCCACCTCGGCTTCACGCCGCAGTCCGTCAACACGATCGGCCTGCGCGTGCAGGGCCGCGACCACGCCGGGGCACGCGAGCTGCTCGCCGACGCGCTGGCCCTTCAGGAGGCTGGCGTCTGGTCCATGGTTCTTGAGCTCGTCCCCGCCGAGCTTGCCGCCGCCGTGAGCGCGCGCCTCGACGTCCCCACCGTGGGTATCGGAGCCGGCGCCGGCTGCGACGCCCAGGTGCAGGTCTGGCACGACCTCCTGGGCCTCTACGAGGAGTTTGTCCCCAAGCACGCCCGCCAGTTCCGCGTCCTCGGCGCCGAGGTGCGCGGCGCCCTCGACGAGTACTCGGCCGCCGTCGCCGATGGTTCCTTCCCCACCGAGGCCAACGCCTCCTCGATGGACGCCGCGACGCTCGAGCGAGCGTTGGGCGGCGGTTCCGGCGCCGGCACGGACGCCGAGGGACCGACGGCGTGACCTCCGTGGGCGAGCCCGTCACCTCCCCTGACGCAGACACGGCGCCGGCGCCCCGCCTGCCCTCCGGCCGCTTGGACGGCGCGTGCGCGCTCGTGACGGGCGCCCGCGTGGGGCTCGGCCTTGCCGCCGCCCGCGCCCTGGGCGCCCGCGGCGCCAGGGTGCTGCTCGGCGGACGGGACGCGGGGCGCCTCGACCCCGTCGTGGCGCGCCGGCGCGCCGAGGGCGTGGACGCGTCGTCGTTCATCGCCGACGTGACGGTGCCCGCCGAACTTGACGCCGCGTTTGCCGCGGCGGCAGCGGCCGGGGACGTGCCGCGGATCCTCGTGAACAACGTGGGCGTGCGCGACCGCCGCGGCGTGGACACCCTGGACACGGCGGCGTTCGCCGCGCTGCTGAACGCCGATCTCGTGGCGGCCTACGACGTGACCCGGCGCTTCCTCGCGGCGCACGGCGAGGAGCCGGGCGGCGCGATCGTCACCATCAGCTCCATCGCCGCCGTGCGCGGGCGGGCCGGGGACGTGGGGTACGCCGCGGCCAAGGCGGGCCTAGAGGGTATGACGCGCTCGCTCGCCTCCGAGCTGGGCCCGCGCGGTTACCGCGTCAACGCCGTGGCGCCGGGCAGCGTCGCGACCGAATCGAACGCCGACCTCATGGTGGATCCGCGCTTCTCCGAGGTGGTGCGCACGCGCACGGCGCTGCAGCGCTGGGGGCAGCCGGAGGAGATCGCCGCTGCGGTGGCCTTCCTTGCCTCGCCCGAGGCCTCGTACATCACGGGCCACACGCTCGTGGTGGACGGCGGGCTCTCGACGCTCTTCTGAGCGCTCGCTTCAGGCGCTCAGGAGCGCGTTGTCGATGAGCCGGACCTCGCCCGCCCACGCCGCGATGATCGCGAGTGCGGGTTCGCCCGGCACCACGGTCTCGAGCGGCTCGAAGCTGTCGGGATTGACCACCGCCCAATACTCCACGCGGGCCCCGGCCTCCTCCAACGTCGCCGTACCGGCGGAAACCAGCCGCGCGACGTCGTGCTCCCCCGCCTCCACGGCCTCCCGCGCCGCCCGGAGGGTGGCCGAAAGGGCGAGCGCGGTGCGGTCCTGATCGTCGCGCAGGCGCACGTTGCGGCTGGAGAGCGCGAGGCCCGACTCGGCGCGGACGGTGGGACCCGTGGCGATGCGCGCCGGCAGGTTGAGGTCGGCTGCGACGCGGCGGATGACGGCGACCTGCTGCGCGTCCTTCTGCCCGAACCACGCGACGTCCGGGCCCACCATGCACAGCAGCTTGGTCACGACGAGGGCCACGCCGTCGAAGTGCGAGGCGCCGCGGGAGGCGCCCTCCCAGCGCTCGCTCACGCCGCCCACGCGGATGGACGTGGCAAAGCCCGCCGGGTAGACCTCGGCGACACTCGGCGTGAAGACGGCCGCCGCGCCGGCGGAGGCCGCCAGCTCGAGGTCGCGCTCCAGCGTGCGCGGGTACTTCGCCAGGTCGGCGGGGTCATTGAACTGGGCGGGGTTCACGAAGATCGACACCACGACGTCCGCGCCCTCCGCCGCGGCGGCGCGGATGAGCGAGAGGTGCCCGTCGTGCAGGGCTCCCATGGTCGGCACCAGCGCGAGGGGCCGGCCCTGCTCCCTGGTGCGCGCACCAAAGGCCCGGACCTCGGCGACCGTCTCGATCAGCTGCACTGGTGTTCCCTTCACTCCACGTGGCAAAAAACCCGGGATCCTGATGGATCCCGGGTTTTCATCCGTGGAGCTTAGGGGAATCGAACCCCTGACCTTTTCATTGCGAACGAAACGCTCTACCAACTGAGCTAAAGCCCCGCACGGTGTCACACCCTCGCGGGCGTGCCTGATAAGACTAGCGCGGCGCGGCCCGCAATTCCAAAACGGGGTCCGGAGCCGCACGTCTCAAGGCAAGCTCAGGCGTGCTCCTCGGCCGACTCTTCACTGTGCAGCCCGATGGTCTCGCGGGTCTGGGCGTACATGCGCTGGATGTATTCCTCCAGCGCCGTGCGTTCAACGCGCCAGATCCCTCGGCCGCCCACCTTGATGGCCCGCAGCTCGCCGTTTTGCACCAGGGCGCGGGCGAGCGGCATGTTCACGTTCAGCTCCTCGGCAACGTCCTCGAGGCTCAGGAAGCGGGGATTGTCCATGGGCACATCGTAGTGGCCCGGGCCGACGGCGTCCGGGCGGCGCGGCCGCCTGTGGATGACGCGCCGCGGTGAGGTGCGGGATGAACGCTCCAGCGCGCCGTCGTGCCGTGGATACCGCGGCCTCAGACCCCGGAGACCAGCCCTTCAAGCATGGCCGGGTCGAGGGCGCCGTTGCCGAGCAGCGCCAGCATGCCCGCGGTCAGCGTCACGCTCGCCACGCCCCACCAGATAAGGACCTTGCCGAGGAAGCGGCGATCCCCGCGGTTCAGGGCGCCGGTGTCGGCCGTGAGCTCGTGCAGCGTCGAGGCCGCGGCGCCGGCCGCCTTGCGCGCCGGCGAGACCCCGGGTGCAAACAACGAGTTGGGGGCACTGTCCCACGTGCCGTCGGAGAGCTTGGCGCGCGTGCGCTGCCCAGCGTGGTCAACGCGCCAGGCCACGATCCGCTTGCCGTGGCGTGCGAGCAGGATGTCGGCACCGAGGGTGCTCGAGGCGGGCGCGTGTGCGGCGGTCACGAAGGGCTCCTTGGGACAGGCAAGAGGAGGGGGCCACCCTCTAGGCTAGCGGCGGGCAGTGGCGCGGCGACAGGAATGGTTCGCCACCTCACACATTGCGTGCGCCACATTCCCGCCGGCGGCTAGCCCCAGGGCTCGGCGCCGCGCAGGTGTTCAAAGACCAGGGACGTGCGGGTGTTGGCCACGGCTGGATGCGCGGAGAGATGCTCCACCACGAAGTCGCGCACATCTTGGGCGTCGCGGACGCTCACGTGCAGCAGGAAGTCCTCGTCGCCGCCGAGGAAGAACGCCTGCGTCACGCCGGGCACCTCGGTCATGGCCTTCCCGAATTCGCTCATGAGGTGCCGGGCGCCGGGTCGGATGCGCACAAACACGAGCGCCTGCAACGCGTTCCCGAGCGCCCCTGGCTCCACGTCCACCGTGAAGCCGCGGATCACGTGGGAGGCGCGCAGGGCGTTGAGGCGGGCCAGGCAGGTGGACTGCGCGATCCCCAGCTCGGCGGCGAGCGAGGCGTTGGTCCGGCGGGCGTCGGCCGCCAGCAGGCGCAACAGCTTCCGGTCGATCTCGTCCAGCTCGCGCAGGCCGCGTTCGCCCGGCCGCAGATCCTTCACTTGTGACCCCTCTCACATCGGTGTGTGATGCTCTCTTTCACCAGTTTTCCATGATTTCCCGCGGAATCTACGGATTCACCCCATCGCTTCCGTAGGAGTTTCTATTCTGGTGCTCCCGGCGCGGGTTCGCGTCGGACCACCCGAAAGCTTGCAGGAGATCCCCCATGAAGATCGGCGTTCCCACCGAGGTGAAGAACAACGAGTTCCGCGTCGCAGCCACCCCCGCCGGGGTGTCCGAGCTGGTGCACCACGGCCACGAGGTCTTCGTGCAGAAGGGCGCGGGCGTGGGCTCGGGCAACCCGGACGAGGCCTACGTCGCCGCGGGTGCCACCATCCTGGACACCGCAGACGAGGTCTGGGCCCAGGGCGATCTGCTCCTGAAGGTCAAGGAGCCCATCGCCGAGGAGTACCACCGCCTCCGTGCCGACCAGGTGCTCTTCACCTACCTGCACCTCGCCGCCTCGCAGGAGTGCACCGACGCCCTGCTCAAGGCCGGCACCACGGCCATCGCCTACGAGACCGTGACCCGCGGCCGCGCGCTGCCGCTGCTGGCCCCCATGTCCGAGGTCGCCGGCCGCCTGTCCGCGCAGATCGGCGCCGTCACGCTGCAGCAGCCCAACGGCGGCTCAGGCGTCCTCATGGGCGGCGTGCCCGGCACCCGCCCGGCCCGCGTGGTCGTCATCGGCGCCGGCGTGGCCGGCGAGAACGCCGCCGTGGCCGCCGCCGGCCTCGGCGCCGATGTCACGGTGGTGGACATCAACCTGGCCCGCCTCAAGGAGCTGGACACGGTTCACCACGGCCGCCTGAAGACCATGGCGTCCTCCAAGTACGCCATCTCCGAGCTCGTGGCCGACGCCGACCTCGTCATCGGTTCCGTGCTCATCCCGGGCGCGGCCGCCCCCAAGCTCGTCACCCTGGACATGGTCGAGAAGATGCGCCCGGGCTCCGTGCTCGTCGACATCGCGATCGACCAGGGCGGCTGCTTCGAGGGCTCCCACGCCACGACCCACGCCGAGCCGACCTTCACGGTCCACGACGCCGTCTACTACTGCGTCGCCAACATGCCCGGCGCCGTCCCGCAGACCTCCACGGCCGCGCTCACCAACGCGACCCTGCCGTACGCCCTCAAGATCGCCGACCGCGGTTGGGCCGACGCCCTGCGTTCCGACGCAGGCTTCGCGGAGGGCCTGAACACCTTTGCTGGCAAGGTCACCTACGCCCCGGTGGCCGAGGCCCACGGCTACGAGTTCCTCTCCACCGATGAGGTCCTCGCGAACGCCTGATCCCCCTCCCGCGCGGTTGTCATGGGTCGCACGGGAGAGCATGCAGAACGGCCCGGTGGGGATGCCCCCACCGGGCCGTTCTGTGCCCGGCACCCGGCCGGCCGCCGTGGCGAGCGGGCGCCCGTGGCGCCGTGCCGGCGCAAGCCATGGCACGACGTCGGGCGCTTGGCTCAGGCGATCGCGCCGCCTCCCAGCGCGATGCCAAGCAGGACGACGCCGAGGATCACCAACGTGCTGAGTGCGCCGAGGAGCACGGGGCGGCCGCCGAGCTTGATGAGGCTCTTGACGTGCACGCCGAGGCCCAAGGCAAACATCGCCGTGGCCAGCAGGAACTGCTGGAGCAGCTTGGCGGCGTCGAGCACCGGGGCGGGGACCCAGCCGGTCGTGGCGACGAGCACCATGGCCACGAAGCCCACCACAAAGAGGGGAACGAGCGGCGGGCGCTTCTGGCCTGACGTTGGGGCACCGCCCTTCCGGCGCAGGGCGAGCGAGACGCCCGCCACCACGGGGGCCATGAGCAGCACGCGGGCGAGCTTCACCGGGACCGCGACCGCGAGGATCGTGCCGCCGCCCGCGATGCCGGCGGCGGCGACGACCTGGGCGACCTCGTGCGTGGCGCCGCCGATGAGCGTGCCGGCGTCGCCCGGGCCGAGGCCGAGCGCTGCCACGAGGGCCGGCATGAGCGGGATCATGAGCGTGCCGAAGAGAACCACCAGCGCGACGGCGGCGGCAACCTTCTCCTGGCTCGCGCGGACGGCCCCCTGCACACCGGCGACGGCCGCCGCGCCGCAGATGGAGAAGCCGGAGGCGATGAGCAGCGTGAGCTCCGGGTCAACCTTGAGGAACCGGCCGAGGGCGAGCGTGGCGAAGAAGGTGACCGCGACGGCGGCGACCGCCACGACGAGCACGCCGGGGCCCAGCGCCAGGATGCTCGGGAGCGAAAGCTGGAGGCCGAGGAGGACCACGCCCCATCGGAGCACACGCTTGGCGGCGATCGCGATGCCCGGTTCAAGTGCCGCGGGGACCGGGAGGAGGTTGCGCCAGAGCGCGCCCAGGACCACGGCCACGAGCATGGCGCTCAGGCCAGGGACGGAACTGCCGAGGGCCAGGCAGGCCGCGCCGACGGCCGCCGAGACGAGCAGGCCGGGCCAGGCGGAGGCGCGCGCTCCGGACTCGCCGCGCTGGGCGGTGCGGGGGCGCGCGGCGGCGGGAGCGGCGGAGGGGACGCCGCGCTCCTGATCACTCAGGGG
>JALAHE010000118.1 GCA_022712075.1 Galactobacter sp. | reverse complement strand
GTATTGACGCCTCCTCTTGAGGGTTGCACGAGTGATGGGTGTGCGTGGGTGGGCTTTAGTTCGCTGCGGCGTTCGTTGCGGCGCGGGCCGGTTCGTTGGGCGCCGCGAGCGCGTCGCGGCGGGTGATGAGCAGCGCCACGGCGCGGCGCGTGTAGTCCTGGACCAGCCGGCGCAGTTCGTCCCCGTCGCCGCCGGCCAGCGCCTCGCCGCGCGCGTCCCCCCACGCCTGCGACCACGCGTCAAACTCCGGATCCTCGTGCGCCAGGCGCAGGTAGGAGCCGAACTCGGCGTGCAGTTGAACAAACTCTCGGGTGAGGCGCGCCGAGTGGCTCAACGCCGCCATTTCGAGGAGCAAATCCGCCGCGCGGGATCCGGGATCGGAGCCCTCCCCGCCGCGCTCGGCGGCGGCGAGCCGGCGCACGCCGTCGATGTCGTCGGGGTCGGCCATGGAGGCGGCGACAAACGCGGCGGCGGAGGCGATCACCCCGTAGTGCAGGGCGAGGTCGCGCAGGTCGACGAGGGTCGTCTCGGCGAGCTGGGCCAAGACCAGCTCGCTGCGATCGCGGTGATTCATGGTCACGTAGGAGCCGCCGTCGCGCCCGCGGCGGGTGGCGACAAAGCCGCGGCGGCGCAGCCCGGCGAGGGCCTCGCGGGCGGTCACGGTCGCGACGCCGAGCGAGGCGGCCATATCGGCCTCGCTGGGGAGCCGATCGCCCTCGTGCAGGGCGCCGGAGGCGATCCCGCGGACGATGCGGTCCTCCACGAGTTCCACCTTGCCTCCCTCGACCAGCGGGGAGAAGACGGCTGCGCGCAGGCGGCGCTGCGGCGACGTGGAGTACGGCATGTCCCTCATCCTCTCACTGGCTCGGGGCGCGGGTAGCGCGGCTGAAACACAAGATTTAAACCATTGACATATGACCTCTGCTTTCATAGTTTAACCACTCAGTTGTGGTCCACGCCACAGATTCACCGCCCCAGATCAGCCAGCCTCGCCTCCCGCTCACGGGCTGCGCGGCACATCGAAACGAGGTCAACCGTGACGAGCAGCGCCACGACCACCGCGCCGGCCCCCGCCGCCCGGGCCACCCCGGCCATCTCCCTGCAAGGGCTCGGCAAGTCCTTCGGCCAGGTCCACGCCGTCCACGAGCTGGACCTCGACATCCGCCAGGGCGAGTTCTTCTCCCTGCTCGGCCCCTCCGGCTCCGGCAAGACCACGGTCCTGCGCCTCATCGCCGGCTTCGAGCTGCCCACCTCGGGCGCCATCCTCCTGGGCGGCAAGGACGTCACGCGCTCCGCCCCCTTCGAGCGCAACGTCAACACGGTCTTCCAGGACTACGCCCTCTTCCCGCACCTCACGGTCGCCAAGAACGTGGAGTACGGGCTCAAGCTGCACGGCGTCCCCTCCGCCGAGCGCAAGGCCCGCGTGGCCGAGGCGCTCGAGATGATCCGCCTTCCCCACGTGGCGGACCGCCTCCCCTCCCAGCTCTCTGGCGGCCAGCGCCAGCGCGTGGCTCTCGCCCGCGCCCTCGTGCTGCGCCCCGAGGTCCTGCTCCTCGACGAGCCGCTCGGCGCCCTCGACAAGCAACTGCGCGAGCAGATGCAGATCGAGCTCAAGCAGATCCAGCGCGAGGTCGGCATCACCTTCGTCTTCGTCACCCACGACCAGGAGGAGGCCCTCACGCTCTCCGACCGCGTCGCCGTCTTCAACGAGGGCAAGATCCAGCAGGTCGGCTCGCCCGAGGACCTCTACCAGCGCCCGGCCACCGAGTTCGTGGCCGGCTTCCTCGGCTCCACCAACCTGATCGACGGGGCCCTCGCCGCCGCCCTGACCGGCACCGAGCAGCTCGTCTCCCTTCGCCCCGAGCGCGTGCGCGTCGGCTCCCCCGCCGAGGGCGAGGCCGGGATCGCCGGCGTCGTCGCCGAGTCCGTCTTCACGGGCCCCGGCCGCCGCCTGCTCGTCACCCCGGACGGCTTCCCCGAGCACTCGCTCCTTGCCGAGGTACCCCACGGCGCGCCCGGCTCCTCGGCCGCCCGCGGCGAGCGCCTCGAGCTCGCCTGGCCGCGCGAGGCCGCCTACGCGGTCCCGCGGAACTGAACCACCCGGCGTCGGGCACCCGCCCGCCGTCCCACCCGAACCGGCGCCTGCCAAGGCGCAGCAGCACCCATCATCACCCCACCAGAAAGAGGTCACTCATGCGTACGTCACGACGCCTCACCGGCTTCGCAGCCATGGCCGCGGCCGCGGCCCTCGCCCTGACCGCCTGCGGCGGCTCCAGCTCCGGCGGCGGCACCACCGCCTCCGGCGGCATCAAGGTCCCCGATCTCCCGGCCGCCACGTCCGTGGGCGACGGCGAGGGCCAGGTCAACATCGTGGCCTGGGCCGGCTTCGTCGAGGACGGTTCAACCAACCCGGACGCCGACTGGGTCTCGCAGTTCGAGAAGGACACCCAGTGCAAGGTCAACCGCAAGGTCGGCGCCACCTCGGATGAGATGGTCCAGCTCATGCGCACGGGCGAGTACGACCTCGTCTCGGCCTCCGGCGACGCCTCGCTTCGCCTCATCGCCGGCGGCGACGTGGCCCCCATCAACACCGACCTCATCCCGAACTTCGGAAACATCGTGGAGGGCCTGAAGGGCCAGATCTACGACACGCTCAACGGCAAGAGCTACGGTGTCCCGATCGGCCGCGGCGCCAACGTCCTCATGTACAACACCGACAAGGTGAAGGAGGCCCCCACCTCCTGGAAGGACACGTGGGAGGCCGACTCCCCGTACAAGGGCGCCATCATGGCCTACGACTCCCCGATCTTCATCGCCGACGCCGCCGTGTACCTCATGGCCACCAAGCCGGAGCTGAACATCAAGAACCCCTACGCCCTGGACAAGGATCAGCTCGCCGCCGCTGTGGAGCTGCTCAAGACCCAGAACGGCGTGGCCGGCGAGTACTGGAACGACGCCCTCAAGGCCGTCTCCTCCATCTCCTCCGGCACCGCCGCGCTCGGCACCGGCTGGCAGGTCATCGTCAACATCGCCCAGGGCGACGGCGCCAAGGTCAAGTCCGTGCTCCCCAAGGAGGGCGCGACCGGCTGGTCCGACACCTGGATGATCTCCGCGAAGTCCAAGAACCCCAACTGCGCCTACAAGTGGATGGACTACGCCTCCTCCGCCGAGGTCAACGCCAAGATCGCGCAGAACTTCGGCATGGCCCCGGCCAACGCCAAGGCCTGCGAGGGCTCCGAGAAGAACGTGAGCCACTGCGCCACGTTCCACGCCACGGACGAGGACTACTACAAGCAGGTGTGGATGTGGACCACCCCGGTGGAGCAGTGCATCGACGGCCGCACGGACGTCCAGTGCACCAACTACCAGGAATGGACCAAGGCCTGGACCGAAATCAAGGGCTGACGCCCTTGCCTGATGCCCGACGGCGGGTGGTCACCACCCGCCGTCGGGC
>JALAHE010000117.1 GCA_022712075.1 Galactobacter sp. | reverse complement strand
GGCCTGAGCGCCGGCGGCCGCCCCCGCGCCGTCGGACGCGTCTGCCCCGCCGACCGGCGTCTCCGCGGCGGGCTGCTCCCGGTGGGTCCGCCCGAACGTGCCGGCCCCGAAGCGCAGATCGTGTCCCAGCGTCTCGGCGTCCAGCTCCACGCTCACCCCCGGGCTGCCGTCGCTGCGGGCGAACTGGCGCACCTTGAGCCGCCCGAGCACGATCACCGGCTGCCCCTTCTTGAGGGAGACCTGCGCGTTGACCGCGAGCTCCCGGAAGCAAGAGACGGTGTACCAGCTCGTCTCTCCATCCACCCAGGCCGACGTGGCCTTGTCGAAGCGTCTGGGCGTGGATCCAAGCCGGAAGCTCACCACGTGCAGCCCGCTCTCCAAAACGCGCAGCGCCGGCTCAGTGGCCACGAATCCGCGCACGATCATCGTCTCGTTCATGATTCCTCCTCGGGGCCAGCGCCCCGGCCGTCCCGTCCTTGCTCTTGGCCCGGCCCTGCGCCGGACTCCAACCAGCGTGCCCGCGCCGAGGAGCGCCCGGGTGGCCGCCCATCCCCGCCGTGGATAACCGCGCACAAAACCGCCGATGTGAGGGAAGCGCGCGGGGGAAGATATGCTTTCCGTGCGGCGCATTGCGCCGTTTGCCCCCATAGCTCAGCTGGATAGAGCAGTGGCCTTCTAATCCACCGGTCGCGCGTTCGAATCGCGCTGGGGGCACCGTCGTGGGCCCCGCGAAGCACGTCGCGGGGCCCACCGCGTTTCTCTCGCCGCCCTGCCCTCACCGCGACAGCGCGTGTCGCCGCCCCCGGAACGCACCTCCTGGGGCAACTTGAGCGTGGGGCCGGACGCCGGGCCTCGCGGGGTGATAGTTTCGTGCGCGTGAGCACCGATTTTCGCACCAGGCCCATCGACGAGCGCGGCAACCTTGTGGCCCACGAGGGAGCCCTGGACCCGCGTGCCACGGTGAATTTCGCCGGCCGCCACAACCGCCTGGTCGTGGACGGGACCACCCGCCTGGACAAGGTGACCATCCGCTTCCGCGGCGACGATGCCCAGGTGGTCATCGGCGCGCTGGAGCCCGGCGAGCACCTGAGCCTGGACCTGACGGTCGGCGCGGGCGCCACGATCGAGATCGGCGCTGGCGTCACCTCGGAGAAGACCCTCACCGTGGTCGCTGCCCCGGGCGCTCATGTGCGCATCGGCGACGGTTCACACCTCGGCACCAACGTCGGCATCGTGGCCGATGATTCGCGCGGCCTCGGCCCCGTCTCGGGCGAGCGCCGCCACGACGTCACGATCGGCGAACGCGTCTGGATTATGCGCGGCGCCGAGGTGCGCGCGGGCGCCGTCATCGGCGACGGCGCCGTCCTGGAGCTCACGCCCATCGTCGACGTCGCCGGGGCGGGCGGTCAGCTGGTGCGCGGCCTGCCCGCCACCGCGGTGCGCAAGGTCAGTTGGGACCGCGAGTCCCTCGCCGCCTCCCGCTAATCGGGCTCGGCCCCGCTCCCGGTGACGGCTCGGCACCCACGTGCCGAGCGTCGTCGCCCCTTTTTACTCCGCCGGTCGCCGCGAGCGATCGAAGGTGCGCATCTGCTGCAGCCGCCGCGTGAGCGAGGAACGCCGCTGGGGGTCATCCCCCGCCGTCTTCTGGATGTGCTCGCGCCCGTAGGTCCACAGGAGCAGGTCGTCGAGGAGCCGATCCGGCCCGGGCGAGTACCGGTGATCCAGCGCGCTGCGCACGCTGCGGATGTTCCCCGAGTCCAAGAGCTCCACGAGCGCGCGCGGCGTCTCGATGCCGTGGGCTCGCAGCAGCTCGAGCGCCCACTCCCAGTCGCTGTCGCGCTTGCGGTCGAGGTGCGGCCACAGCGTGCGCCAGATCTCCCCGACCATCTCGGGCGTCAGCTCCTCGGCCCCCGCGCCCTGGTTGTCCCAGTAGGAGCGGATCGCCTGGTGGCGTTCGTCGATGTCCGTGAAGATCCCCTCGACCGACTCGAGCATGGCCGCCGAGGCCGTGAATTGCCGGTCCAGGTGGGGGCTCCAGGCGCGCTGGTCCTTGCGCTTGAAGCGGATGTCGTGCTCGATCTCGCTCCACGCGTGGGCGAGGATCGTGCGGATCTGCACCTCAAAGACAAAGGGCAACTCGCCCCGGGGGTGACGTTCCACAAAGCCGTCAACGGCGTCGTCGTGCCGCGGGATGAGGATCAGGTGACGGCTCGAGTAGCCGTAGGTCCCGGATTCGAGCGAGCCGATGTCCTTTTCGCGATCCGACTGGCAGTAGAAGGGCCCGCGGCGGCGTTTGATGATCGCCGCCGCCTCGCGCACATCGCGCGGCAGCATGACGATGACGCGCACCCCCACGAGGTCGTGCAACTGATCCAGCGGCTCGGGGAACTCGAGTTCCCGGTCCTGCCCGTCCTCCTTCGTGAAGACGGTGCGGGAGGCCTTCTGGCGGAAGGACTCCACCGACTTGGTGCGTGCCGTGACGAAGAGCGGCGTGACCTCGCTGTCGTCGAACAGAGCGGCAACCTCGTTGCGCAGGTGCTCTGTGACGTCCTCAAGTTCGGGCCGCACCGCACGATAGGCATCGACGCTGGAGACAACCCGCTCCTTGAGCGCCCCATCCAGCTGCTTCCACGCCTGTGCCATGCTCATCCCTCGATCGATGCGGTGCGCCAGCGCGCAGCCAGTGCGGCCGGCTCGGCCGCATTCACGCTACCAGTCTCAGGCCCGCTGGGCCCGCGACACCGGCCAGGCCGACGCGTCGGGCGTGCCGTCGAAGGCCCCGCCGTGTGGGTCATCGAGTCCACCGGCGCGCACGACGTCGCGGCGCGGGTCCCGCACGTCCCTCACGACCTGCACGCCGAGGGCGATGAGGGCGATCGAGTGAACGGCGATGCCGGCCCCGTACCAAGCGAACACAGCGCCGTTGCCGAAGGCCCCGTAGTCGGCCCCGTTGATGATGGCCAGGTTGAGCCACACGGGGATCCAGTGGAAGACCTCGGCGGCCATCCACCACCAGAACGACTTCCAGTTGGGCCGCGCCAGCACGTAGAGCGGGATCAGCCACATCACGAACTGCGGCGAGTACACCTTGTTGGTCAGCACAAACGCCAGCACGATGAGGAACACCAACTGCGCCATCCGCGGGCGGCGCTTCGCGGTGAGGCCAAGCCAGGCGATGGCGAGGCAGAGCAGCCCGAAGGAGCCGTTGGCCAGCATGCCGTAGAACTCGCCGCTGCCGCCGATCCACGACACCGAAAGCCAGATCGAGGAGAAGGAGACGGGGCGGTCACCCGAGAAGGTGTAGAAACGGCTCCACTCATCGAAGGCGGTCAGCGCGAACGGCACGTTGACGGCGAGCCAGGTCAGGACCAAGGCCACGGTGGTCTTCACGAAGACCCCCCACTTGCCGGTGCGCCAGGCCAGGACGAGCACGGCACCGAGCGCGAAGAGCGGGAACAGCTTGGCGGCGGCGCCGAGGCCAAGGAAGATGCCGGCCCAGACGGGCTTGGCCTTCGCAAAGAACCACAGGCCGATCACCATGAACAGGACGGCCCAGAGGTCCCAGTTCAGCGAGGCGTTCAGGATGATCCCCGGCGCGATGGCCACCATGGCCGCTACCTGCGGGCGCTTGGGCATGAGCGCCGCCACGAGCAGCACGATGGCCAGCCAGCACAGGAAGGACAGCAGCGTGTTCAGGTCGAAGTACGCGAGCTGACGCGCTGCGTCCATCCCTGTCCCCGGGATCATCCAGGCCGTCAGCCCGGTGATCACCGCCAGCAGCGCCGGGTACTCCATGGCCTGCTCGATCGGCAGCCCCGTGTAGAACGGGAAGAGCCGATCGGCGAGGCCGCGCTCCCCGAACAGGTGGGCGAAGTCGGAGTAGCACAGCCCCTGGAACTGCGCCGCGCCGTCCCAGCCATTCACGCGGCACTGTTGCCGCACCAGGAAGGCGAGCACCCACCCAAGCATGGTCAGGGCGATCAGCCCCAGCACCACTGGGCGCTGCGGCCAGGTGCCTTGGGAGAAGCGGCGGGTGAAGGATGACACGGGTGAGGCTCCGATGTTTGACCGGCTGTCCGGCTGACGGGGAAAGAGACTAAGGCTCGACGACGCTCGAGGGGTGGCGCACGAAGCGCGCCACCGAGCGCGGCTGGTGGCGGAGAGTCCACCTTCCGCCGCGGGCGGCGGCGGAGAAAACGCCGCGGTGGGCCGGGCTCGCGTACACGAGCAACGTGAGCACGACGTAGCCCACGGCCACGGCGATGCCCTTGATGAGCAGGCCTGGAACCCATTCGGGCAGGGAGAGCTGGTCCACGAGGCACCAGATGCTCAGGACACCCGAGACCAGGATGATGATCTGCTCGGTGGCTCCGTACAGGGCGCGAGTCACCGCAAGGAACGGAAGGAACCAGAACAGGTACCAGGGCTGGATCACCGGATTCAGGAGCACGGCAAGCAAGAGGACGATGCCGGTGTGGAACAGCGGCGAGCCGCCCGGCCGGCGCAGGGCGAGCCAGAAGGCGGCACCGACCGCCACCACCTTGCCCAGCGCGTAGAACGCCGACTGCACCGTGACGCCGGCCGCCGCTCCGCCCACGAGCGACACGAGCCAGCCGAGCCCCAAGCCGATGAGTCCGTAGGGCGCAAACGGGAAGGCGGCCGAGCCCTGACCGGCCATAGCGCCGATCCATCCGAACCACAGCCCGGACACGGCACCCAACACGGCCAGGACCGCGCCGACCGCCGCGCCGGTCAGGGCCCACCACATGAAGCGCTGCTTCCACGACGCGGCGCGCCCGGCCAGGACGAGCCCGAGGAAGGGCAGCGCCAGGATCACGATGGGTTTGACGGCGATGGAGGCGGCCGCGAGGAGCAGCGCCTGCCAGCGCCTTCCCTGCATGGCGGCAAGGAAGGCCCACACGAGCAGGGCCACCATGATGGAGTCGTTGTGGGCGCTAGCGACCATGGAGTACAGGAACAGCGGGTTGGCGCAGACGAGCCACAGCAACCAACCTCCGTCCACACCGGTGTGCTTGGCCAGGCGCGGCAGGATCCACAGGCACAGCACCACTCCCCCGAAGGAGAGCAGCCGGAAGAGCGTCACGTAGAACTCGGGGCGCCAGGCGGAGACCGCCTGCACCGCCTCGGCCACGAGCAGGAACAGCGGGCCGTACGGGGAACTCGATTGAGCCCACAGCACGTCGGAACCCTGCGCCAACCAGCCGGGCATCTGCCCGACGGCGTCGTGGTAGGGATCCTGCCCCAGCATGAGCAAGCGCCCCTGGGCCGCGTATGAGTACACGTCGCGGCTCATGACGGGGAAGGCGGCAAGCCACGGAAGCGACCACCAGAGCGTGGCGCGCCGCATGAGCCGCAACCCGCCCTCACGCGGGGCATGGGGCGCCAGCTGGAGCCAAGCGAAGTACAACGCCGCGGCGCTGAGCACCATGAGCAGGGCGCACGCGAGCGGTCCGCCGTCGTCCACGCGCAGGGGGCGCAGGGCGCCAAGCGTCGCGAGCCACGAGCCCTGCACGGACGGCATGAAACCGACGCCCCACGAGGCAACCATGCCCACGATCGAGGCGATGACGCCCAGCAGCATCGCCGCCCTGACGCTCAGGCCTCGCACAAAGGGCGCAGCCACGGCGTGGGCGATCTGCCGAAGCGCGCTCGGGGGCGCGGCGGTCGCGCTCATCCCTTGCTCCACCACCGCGCCCACCTGGCGCGCGGGATCAGTTCCGAGACCTCGGTCCGCAGCCGGCGCGAGAACACCAGGAGGCCCAGCAGGCACAGTACCGAGGTAGCGATGGAGGCCAGCTGCACGAGCGGCTTCCACTCCATGTTGAACTGCCAGAGGAAGACCTGATCGAAGCAGCCGAAGGCGATGAAGAAGGCGACCGTGGCGTACACCCAGAGCAGCTGCCAATCGTCACGGATGCCCGTCGCTGCAAAGAAGGGAAGGAGCCAGAGGAGGTACCAGGGCTGCACCACGGGCGAGAGCACCACGAGGGCCGTGAAGCCCAGGAGCATGCGCTGGACCAGGCGGGAGTACGAGCCGCGGAAGAGCAGGATGGCGATGATGCCCAGCGCGGCGAGGCGTCCGAGCAGCTGTACGACGGGTAGCACCCACCCTGAGTCGAGGCCGAGCCCTCCCGTGACCCCGATGAGGGCACCGGCAAAGATGCCGAGCGGGGCGAACCACACGAGGTAGCCGCCTCCGGCGGAGAGGGTGGCGCTGACCCAGCCGAAACCGAAGCCTCCGGGCAGGCCCATCACGGCGCAGAGGCCAATGGCCAAGATCGCGGAGAGCGCCCAGAAGAGGATCTTGCGCGGCCAGCTGGCGCGCGGGCCGGCCCACAGCAGCCCGATGAAGGGCAGCAGGACGAGGGTGATCGGCTTGATGCCCACCGACGCAACAAGCAGCACGATCGCGAGCACGCCCCGGCGTTTGGCCGCGTAGTACACCGCCGCCACGGACAGGCCCACCATGAGCGCATCGTTGTGCGCGCTGGCGACAAAGGAGAGCAGGAAGAAGGGGTTGGCTACGGTGATCCACGTGGCCTTCACCCCGTTGACCTGGTGCAGCGCCGCGAGCTTGGGCACGTACACGAGGGTGAGCGCGATGCCGCCCCACGCGAGGATCCGGAAGAGCAGGATGGCCGGCTCGACGGCCAGACCGGTCACGCTCACGACGCCAGCGGCCAGCCAATAGAACAGCGGCCCGTAGGCGGTCTGCGACTCGGCCCAGTTGACGTCGGCGCCCAGCTGCAACCAGTTGGGTACGGACGAGATGGACTCGAGATAGGGGTCGCCCCCACCCAAGACGATGCGCCCCTGGCCGATATACGCGTACACGTCGCGGCTGAAGATGGGAACGGCAAGCAGGAGGGGAACGGACCAGAGAACCGAGGCGATCCACAGCTCCTTGAGCGATGTCCCCCACGGGCGCAGCAGTCGGCCGAGGCGCAACCACGCCACGTACATGACCCAGACGCCGACGGTGAGGATCACCACCGAGGCGAAGACGCCTGGCATCTCCACCCGCCACGGCACGAGCCAGCGCCAGCGGTTCAGCGGGGAGCCAACGGCGAGCCAGCCGACGCCGAGCGAACCGAGGGCCACGAGGACCGCTCCCAGGAATCCCAGCGCCACGACACCCGTGACAGCGCGCTGCCGCGCTCCGTTCGGCGCAGTCGTCGCGACCGCATTACTCATGGCCGGGAAAACCCTTTCACCGCCTGTCTAGGGACTCGCGACAGCCTAGCAAAACGGTCCTTGGGGGCCCGGGAGGCGGGACGGTGGGCGCACCGGGCTGGAACGGCCCCGGCTCGGTACACACTGCGGCGGTAGGGTTGGCCGCGTGAACGACATGAACAACGCTTTGGTCTGGATTGACTGCGAGATGACGGGCCTGGACCTGGACAGGGACGCCCTCATCGAGGTGGCCGTGGTCATCACGGACGCCGAACTCAACGTCCTCGATCCCGGCCTCGACGTGGTGATTAAGCCCACCGACGAGGCCGTCGCCGGCATGAACGATTTTGTGCGCAACATGCACGTGACCTCGGGGCTGCTCGAGGAACTGCCGCAGGGCATCACGATGCGCGAGGCCACCGACCAGGTCCTGGCCTACATCAAACGCTTCGTGACGCACCCCGGAAAGGCGCTGCTGGCCGGCAACTCGGTCGGCAACGACAAGAACTTCCTCGTGCGCGATATGCCCGAGGTCATCGAGCACCTCCATTACCGCATCGTCGACGTTTCCTCGATCAAGGAACTCGCGCGCCGCTGGTATCCCCAGGCTTACTACAACTCCCCCGCCAAGACGGGCAACCACCGGGCGTTGGGCGACATCCTGGATTCCATCAACGAGCTCAAGTACTACCGCGAGGCGATCATGGTGCCCGCGCCGGGCCCGTCCGCGGCGGAGGCGCAGGGCATCGCCGTCGAGCTGACCCAGGACTGACACGCCTCTCACGCCCGCCGGAGGAACCCCGTGGTCGTGAGCACTCAAAATCTCGTGTAGGATTGTTCTTGTTGCCGGGCCCGAAAGGGAACGGAACACAATCCTCAGGGATTGTGGTGGGTATAGCTCAGCTGGTAGAGCGTCTGGTTGTGGTCCAGAAGGTCGCGGGTTCAAGCCCCGTTACTCACCCGGATACAAAGCATCCCCGGTTCTGTTGAACCGGGGATGCTTTGTTTTGCCCATTGTGCCCGAGGCCCAGAGCCCGCTCGAGCCCCAGGCGCCAGGCGCCAGGGACGCTATCGCCTGTACACCACGATGTCGCTGCCGCGCACCTCTCGCTGAGCCTCCAACGCGAAGCCCCGGCGTTGCAGCTCGGCCTCCAGCGGCCCGGCCCAGCCGGCACGTTCGCTCTGTGCCACGAGAATGAGGACGCGGTCGCGTCCGTCGAGGCGATCCAGGTGCGAAAGCGGCGCATCGTCGGCACCCCACAGGTACTCGTTCTGCTCGCTCGGCGCGCCCAGCGTGAGATCGACCGCACCCGCGAAGGCATCGGGGTAGGACAGCGCCACCCGCCGGTGGCTGCGGTGGGTCTTCTTCGGCATGGGTCCGTAAACCACGACGTCGGCGACGGCCGGCTCTCGTTCCTGGCGCACGGCCGCGGCCACTACGTCCCAACGGCTGCCGTCGAGCCCCACCGCAGTCCTGCGTGCCGCCCACGCTGGGATGCACAGCGAGGCAATGAGCACGAGACCGACCCAGAACATCCATCGTCGCGGCAAGGCAACAAGGGCGAGCCCCACGAGCAAGGCCAGCGCTGGGGCCGATGCCGTCACGTAGCGCGGGTGATACAGCGGCTGGACCAGGGAGATCAACAGGAGGAGTCCGGTGGGGCCAAGCAGCCACCACAGCATGGCCGGCACCAGACGCCGCTCGCGCCGAATGAGCACCATCAGGCCGGCAATCGCCCCGATCCACAGCCCCAGCGCCGCGAGGGTGCTCGTATCCGCGAATTGCTCAACGAGGACCTCTCGCACGCTGTGCCATCCAGTGGTTTCCAACCATCCGAGCTGCCCCGACTGCCCGGCCGCCAGGAGGATGACAGGCGACGCCAGCAGGGCGCCGCTCCCGGCCGACGCGAGCGCCCGCACCCTGGCTCCCCGGGTACCAAGCATGAGGAGGTGCGCGGGCACCACGAGCAAGGTGTAGAAGTTCACGAACGCGGCCAGGAAGACCAGCGCCGCGTACAGGACCCACCGGCGCGCTCCGCGCCCCTCCCCCGCCCGGAGCAGCACCAACGTGGCGGCAAGCGACAGGGCCAACGCGAGAGCAAGCGAGCGCGCATCTGAGCCGACATAGGTCACCCGCGGCATGACGGCGAGGACGGCGGCAGCGGCAAGGCCCGTTGCGGGGGTGAAGAGCCTGCGGCCGATGAACGCCAAAAGCACCACGGCGGCCCCGACAAACACTGCGCTCGGCAATCGTAGGGTCGAGGGGTTGGCCGGGACGACGTCGAACCACAGGTGCATCAAGGCGTAGTACCCGGCGTGCACCGCGTCCAGGTGCACCACTTCTTCCCACAACGCACCCCACCCGCGCAGCGCGCTGGTGAGGGTCGCGCCCTCGTCGTTGCCGATGGAATGTCGCCAGGTCAGGACAAAGGAGATCACCGCGGCGGCCACCCCGAGAGCGGTGGCGAGGAGCCCGAAGCGGCCGTGAGCGCGCGGGGCTGAGCTCGAAGTGGCGACGGAGAGCTGTATCACGCAAAGATCTTACGGTGGTCCACGTCACCAGCGGGCCACCGGGCACGCTGGTGACGCTCTCAGCTCGCCTGGCGCCCATGGCGGGAAGCGTCCCTGAATGCCCTCGGGCTCACGCCATAGGCCCGCTTGAAGGCCCGAGCGAAGTGGGCCGGGTCCCCGAAGCCCCAGCGCTCGGCGATGGCCGCGATGCCGGAGTCCTCCCCCGGCGTCTGCAGATCGCGGCGCGCGGCGTCCAGCCGGCGCTCGCGTAGCCACGTGCCCACGCTGCTTCCCTGTTCATGGAAGAGCACGTGCAGCTGGCGCGTGGAGATGAAATGGGCTGCGGCGATTTCGGCCGGATCCAGCGTGGGGTCCCCCAAGCGGTCCATCATCCACGCGCGGATCCGCATCACCTCGTCCAGACGCCTGGCCGAGCGATGCGGCGCCACGAGCCCGAACTGCTCCGAGAACACTGCCGTCACGAGTTCCAGGAGGGCGTGAACCGTGCTGGCGCCCTGCCCGTCCCGCAGCTCGTGGAGATGCGCCGCCACGGAGGAGAGGAACGCGGAGAGGACGGCCCCCATCCCGTCCTCCGCACCGATGCGGAGCCCGGCGATGAGTGCAAGGGCCTGCGGCGGGAGGCTGATGAGCTGCTGCGGGATGAGCACCACCAGGGTGTCGGAGTCGCCGGGGAACTCCCGGCGATATGGCATCGAGGAGTCGTAGACGGCCAGCTCCCCCGGCGCGAGCTCCGCCGTGCGGCCGGCTTGGGAGATGGTGCTCCGGCCGGCGATCTGCAGCGCGAGCCAGTAGTGCGGATCGCCGCCGGCGGCGAGCCGGTGAGTGCGCTCGGCCGCGTGTTTGCCAGCGCGCACCCGGGCAAGCCGCACCCCGGCGAAGGCCTGCGCGGTGACGGAGGCCCTGAAGTCGGGGTTGGCGGAGGAATCGATCGCGAGCGGCATGAGGCGCTCGGAGACCACGCGATGCCACGCGTTGACGTCCTCGACCTCGATGACGCTCGACTCCACGGTGTCCTCCCCTGCTCTGTCCATCATTCTCCCGCCGGTGCGACCGCCGGCCAAGCGGTGTCCATGCCCGCGCCGCGCTCCGCCCCCTCGCGCGCCAACGGCGCCGGGGAACCGCCTAAGGTTCCCCGGCGCCGTCGGGCGGGTGAAGGGCTCAGAGGCCGGCGGCCACCGGCTGCTGCAGCACCGCGTCAAGGTGCGCCGCCAGGAGCTCCGGGCGATCCAGCGGGAGGACGGCGGAGACATACATGTCCGGGCGGACGAGCACGACCGCGCCCTCGCGGCTCACGCCGCGTGCATCGAAGATGCTCTCGCCCTCGAGGCTCGCGTAGACCTTCTCGTAGTCCATCATCTGCAGCGGGCCGATGCGCGGGCGGAAGATCTCCGGCGCATCCATGATGCTGAGGTCCTCGTAGCCCTGCTGGTAGATCACCTTGGCGTCGAAGAGCGAGTCGATGTCGGCACCCTCGGCGGTGTAGCGCAGCACGGGCGAGGCCGGGTCCGAGGCCAGCCAGGCGGCGAAGTCCTCGAGCTTGGAGGGCTGCCCCGGCGCCGGAGCGTCGGCGAAGGCGTAGACGCGCCAGCGGCCGTCGGCCTGGTGGTGGTGGCCCAGCTCGCGAGCGTTGCCGTCGGCCAGGCGCATGGCCTTGGCTGAACGGAAGCGCTCGCCCAGCGGGTAGCCGGCGGCCAGCGACTGGAACGCGTCGGTGCCCGTGAGGCCCGCCAGCTCGTAGCGCGTACCGAAGCCCATCGTGAAGTCGAAGCTGCGCTGGTAGAACTCCTGGATCACCTCGGGGTCAACGCCGCCGCGCTCCGGGTGCTCCGGATCGAGCGGGCCGGCCGCCATGAGCGAGCTCCACTGCTTGTCGAAGGTGATGAGGTCCACCGCGATGCGCTGGCGCTCGGCCGAGTACGTGGCAAGTAGCGACTCCGGGGCCTGACCGCGCAGCACGTGCGCGAGCTTCCAGCCCAGGTTGAACGTGTCCTGCATGGAGACGTTCATGCCCTGACCGGCCTTGGCCGAGTGCGTGTGGCACGCGTCGCCGGCGATGAACACGCGCGGGGCACGCCCACCCTCGGAGGCGTCGTCGAAGTGATCGGCCACGCGCTGGCCCACCTCGTACACGGAGCTCCAGGCCACCTGCTTCACCGTGATGGTGTAGGGGTTCAGGATCGAATTGGCGAGCTGCACGCACTGCTCCACCGTGGTCTCGCGCACCGAGCCGTTGTCGCCCTCGGGCACCTCGCCGAGGTCGACGTAGAAGCGGACCAGGTGGCCGCCCTCGCGGGGAATCAGCAGGATGGAGCGGCCGTCGTGCGCCTGGATGACGCCCTTGGTGCGCACATCGGGGAAGTCGGTGTCGACGAGCACGTCCATGACGCCCCAGGCGTGGTTCGCCGAGTCGCCGCGCAGCTTGAGGCCGAGCGAGCGGCGGACGTTGGAGCGGGCGCCGTCGCAGCCCACGAGGTACTTGGAGCGCACGGTGAGCTCCTCGCCTGCGTGCTCCCCCGTGGTGCGGCGCAGCGTGGAGACGATGGGGTACTCGGTGCCGTCCTCGCGCACCTGGCCCACAAACTCGTAGCCGAAATCGCGGCCCATGCGGGAGGGCGAGTTGGCCATGAACTCGGCGAACTTGTCCTGCACGCGCACCTGGTTGCACACGAGGTGCGGGAACTCCGAGTGGCCGCGCGGATCGTCGGGGCGGCGGGATTCGCGGATGATGTTGCCGCGGTTGGCCGGGTTCGGGCCCCAGAAGACGGTTTCGGTGATGTGGTAGGCCTCGCGGATGAGGTCCTCGGCGAAGCCGAAGGCCTGGAAGGTCTCCACGGAGCGGCAGGCCACGCCGTCGGCCTGGCCCACGCGCAGGCGCTCCTCGCGGGAGTCGATGATGCGGGCGTCGATGTCGGGGAAGGCGGAGAGCTGGGCCGCCAGGAGCATGCCGGCGGGGCCCGTTCCGACGATCAGGACATCCATGACCTCGGGCAGCTCGGCCGAGCGATCGACGCCCACGCCGGCCGCGGCCTGCAGGCGCGGATCGTGGTCAACGTAGCCGTGGTGATGAAACTGCACTGTCTCTCCTGGGGGTGTTGCGCTGGGGGCACCCACACACCAGGGCGCCCGTGACCTACCCTTCAAGGCTAGGTAACGCAGCTCACGTCACTTCGGCCCACAGCGCACACAACCAGGATTTGCGCGCACGCTCTAGGTCATCTCGCCGACTCGATAAGATGAAACGTCTCGTCGCGCACCCGCGGCACCCCCAACGCTAGGAGCATCCGTGGCCGTCCGCCCCATCGTCATCTACGGGGAGCCGGTGCTGCATCAGCGCGCCGCCGAGGTCGAGGTCATCGACGAGGAGATCAAGACCCTCGTCGCCGACATGCAGGAGACCATGGACGTCGCCAACGGCGTGGGCCTGGCGGCCCCGCAGGTCGGGGTCGGCCTGCGCATCTTCACCTTCAACTTCGACGAGCACGACGACGACGCGCCCCACCGCGGCGTGGTCATCAACCCGCGCCTCACGCTCTCCAAGATCTCGGGCGCCGCTCCGGATCCCGACGAGCACTCGGAGGGCTGCCTCTCTGCACCCGGCCTCGACTTCCCGCTCCAGCGCGCCGACTACGCGCGCGTGCAGGGCCTGGACGTGGACGGCAACGAGGTGGACTTCGAGGCCCGCGGCTGGTTCGCCCGCATCATGCAGCACGAGTACTCGCACCTGGACGGCAAGCTCTACGTGGACATGCTGGATCCCAAGTGGACCAAGCGCTGGAAGAAGGCGCAGAAGAAGGAGGGGTTCAACACCCCCGGCCAGACCTGGATGCCCGGCGTGGACCCGGACCCGTTCGGCCACTGAGCACCGGCCGGCCGCCAGCCGCCAGGCGAGGCGGCCGGCGCTCCCCCGGCCCCGCGCCGTCGAGCACCTCAAACACCAGGAGAGGGCCCCGGAACCGTCAGGTTCCGGGGCCCTCTCTGGCTAGCTACCGGCTGGTTCAGCCAAGCGCCGGCACGTTGGCCGGGTTGGTGCCGGCCATGGTCTCGACGACGCGGACCACCTGGCAGGAGTAACCGAACTCGTTGTCATACCAGACGTAGACGACCACGTGGTGGCCATCGGCGGAAACGATCGTGGCGCGGCCGTCGACGATGCCGGCGCGGCGCGAGCCCACGAAGTCGGTGGAGACGCCCTCGGGGGAAGCGATGTAGTCCACCTGGCGGTGAAGCGGCGAGACGAGCGAGACATTGCGCAGGAAGGTGTTCAGGGACTCGGCGTCCGTGGCCTTCTCCAGCGTCAGGTTCAGGATCGCCATGGACACGTCGGGGGTGGGAACGCGGATGGCGTTGCCCGTGAGCTTGCCCTCCAGCTCCGGCAGGGCCTTGGAGACGGCCTTGGCGGCGCCCGTCTCGGTCAGCACCATGTTCAGGACGGCGGAGCGGCCGCGGCGCTCGCCCTTGTGGAAGTTGTCGATCAGGTTCTGATCGTTGGTGAAGGAGTGCACCGTCTCCACGTGACCCACCTGGACGCCGAACTCGTCGTTCAGGGCCTTCAGGACCGGGGTGATGGCGTTGGTCGTGCAGGAGGCGGCGGACACGATGCGGTCGGCCTCCTCGATGTCGGCCTGGTTCACACCGTGAACGATGTTCTTGAGGGCGCCCTTGCCGGGGGCCGTCAGCAGCACGCGCGAGACACCCTTGGCCTCGAGGTGCTGGGACAGGCCGGCCTCGTCGCGCCAGCGGCCGGTGTTGTCCACCACGATGGCGTTGTCGATGCCGTAGGCGGTGTAGTCGACCGTGGTCGGGTCGTTGGAGTAGATGAACTGGATCATCGTGCCGTTGGCCGTGATCGTGTTGTTCTCCTCGTCCACCACGATGGAGCCGTCGAACGGGCCGTGGACGGAGTCGCGGCGCAGCAGCGAGGCGCGCTTGAGCAGGTCATCCTCGGAACCCTTGCGGACCACCACGGCGCGCAGGCGCAGGCCGTAGCCGCCGCGCTCGATGAGGATGCGGGCCAGCAGGCGGCCGATGCGGCCGAAGCCGTAGAGGACGATGTCGCGCGGCTCGGCGGCGGTGGCGCCGGACTTGCCGACGGCCTCGCCCAGCTCGGCGCGCAGGAACTCGGCGAGGTCGCCGCCGGCGGCCTTGGCCTTCACGTTCAGGCGGGCGAGGTCGACGTTCACGGCGCCGAGGTCCAGGGCGTCGAGGCCCTCGAGCAGGGCAAGCGAGTCGGCCGGATCCATCTCGACACCGTCGATGTGGCGCACCACGCGGTGGGCCTTCAGGATGTCCACGGCGGACTTGTTGATGAGCTTGCGGCCATAGATGGACGCGACCACATTGTTCTTGCGGTACAGGCGGCCGATCAGCGGGATCATCGTCTCGGCAAGGCCCTCACGGGCGCTCCACTCGGCGAGGGCTGCTTCGGTCTGCTGAGTCACTGCGTCTCCTGAGAGGTTCCGGCCGTGCGGGGCCTTGAGTGTCCCGGCGGTGGCTCCATTGCGCACCGCGGGCGCGCGTCGGTCTCAGAAGCGAGGCTCCATCGCGACGCACCATTGATCATTCTACGGTGCAAAACTCGCACGCCCGTTCACGGCGCGGTGAGGTGCATCACGCACTGCTCGACGGCGCGTGGTCCAGGAACGCGAAAGGCCCCGCCCTTGAAGGGCGGGGCCTTTCTCACGCATCCGGTGGCTCAGTAGTTGACCAGCTCATCCAGGGCGTTGGCGGCAGCCACGAACAGCTCGTAGGCCTCCTCGAAGTCGGCCTGCGACACCGACGGGTCGTAGGCCTTCTCCTGGGCGTCCCGCGCGTAGTAGACGACGGCCCACGCGAACGCGTCGACCGGTTCCCACAGCGCGGTGTCGTTGGCCTCGACGGAGTCGAAGGCGAAGTCGACGTCCGCGGCGAAGTCGCTCTCCCACCCGCCGAAGGTGTCAACGATGGCGCGCTCGTCGTCCACCATCATGTCCCAGGCGGCGGCATGGCTTTCGGGAGCGTGCTTGCTCATGAGGAGCAGGTCGGCGACGGCCCGTCCGGCCGGGTTGGAGACCACGAGCCGATTCACATCCACCATGCCGGCCGAAGTCACCTCGAGCACGATCGCGGTGTTGCTCACGCTCACGCGCTTCAGCACGACCGGCTGGTCCGTGACGGAACCCAGCGCCACGGAGGCGCCGGCCAGGTTCTTGCCGCTCACCGTGATGCGCGTGCCCTTCTTGAACTCGACGCGCACCGCCTTAGCCGCGGTGAGCACCGGCTTGGCCCACGCCGTCACCTTGAGCCTGGCCTCGGCGGACGTGGCCTTGCCTCCCTTGCCCGACACGAGCACACGGTACGCGGACGTTGCCGTCTTGTTCGCCTGCTTGGGGGTCGTGTAGCTGGCCTTCGTTGCGCCCTTGACACTGACGTAGCTGCTCTTGCCCGGGGCCTTGACCTGCCACTGGTAGACCAGCCCCTCGCCCGTCGCCTTGACGGAGAACGTGGCGATCTGCGTTCCGCGGATCGAGGCCGCCTTGGGCTGGGCGGTGATCTTGGTCGCGGCGTAGGCCTTGACGCTCAGCGTGACCGCGCGGGAGGTGACCTTGCCGCGCGAGCCGGACACGACAACGCGGTACTGGGCCTTGAAGGTCCTATTGGCCTGCGCCGGCGTGGTGTAGCTCGCTGCGGTGGCTCCCTTGATGGCGGCAAAGTTCGTCTTGCCCGGAGCCTTGACGTACCACTGGTAGCGGAGCTTGGTGCCGCTGGCCTTGACCCTAAAGGTGGCGCGTGCCGTGCCACGGATGTTCGCGGATACCGGCTGGGCGGTGATCTTGGTCGCGGCCACGGCCGTGGTCGCAAGCCTGGCGACGGTCGTGGTCGCCGTGAGGGACGCCGCGCCGGGCGAGGCGAAGGCTGGTGCGGCGGCGAGACCAGAGACGGTCAGCGCCGAGGCCAGTGCCAGGGCGGCGGCTGCGCGGGGCAGGGTGCGCATGAGGTCACCTTCCAGTTCTTGAGCGATAACACCCCAAGACTAGGTGACCCACCCGACATCACGGTGTTCCGGGGCCCGCTCCCCTACCGCGAACGGCAAGGGGCCGACCGGCGTGTGCCGGTCGGCCCCTCTGGCCGTGGTTGCCCCGCGGGCTAGGCGCTCAGCTTGAGCGGCCGGGCGCTGGAGGCCCGCACGTGCAGCTCGGTCGGCATGACCGTCGCCTCGGGCACCGAGCCCTTGGAATCGATCAGCTGGATGAGCAGGCGCGCCATCTCGGCCCCCATCTCCACGGAGGGCTGGGCCACCGAGGTCAGCGGAGGCAGCGCCGTCGAGGCGGCACGGTCGTCGTCGAACCCCACGATGGCGACGTCTTCGGGGATGCGCAGGCCGTGCTCGGCGAGCACGGCGTACGCGCCGAGGGCCATCTGATCGTTGGCGGCAAAGACGCCATCGATCGGGGCACCCGTGGCCAGCAGCGAGCGCATCGCCTTGGCACCGGAGGCCGGGGAGAAGTCGCCGCGCTCGGACAGATCCGCCGGCAGGCCGGCGGAGACGAGCGCCTCCTCCCACCCACGCAGGCGATCCTGGCCGGCCGTCATATCGGCAGGACCGGCGATCGTCGCGATCCGCGAGCGGCCGAGCTTCACGAGGTGCTCCACCGCTGCCCGCGCGCCGCCCACGTTGTCTGCATCGACATAGTGGGTGTGCGGCGGAACGGGATCGAAGGGCCGGCCGCCGAACACGAGCGGGAGCGTGCCGGCCACCCCCTCGAGCAGCGGATCGTCCTTGTGATGAGAGACCACCACGGCCCCGTCGACGTTTCCGCCGAGCAGGTAGCGCCGGGTCTTCTCCGTTGACCCCGCGGAGGAGATCAAGAGGCTAAGCGCGTAGTCGGTCGTGGCAAGGTACGTCGCCACACCCTGAACGATCTGCGAGAAGTAGGGCTCGTCGAAGACCTTGGCGGTGTCCTCGGGAACCACCAGCGCGATGGCTTGGGTGCGCCTGCTCGCGAGCGAACGGGCGGCGCGGTTCGGGACGTATCCCAGCTCCTCGATCGCCTTCCGCACGCTCGCCAAGACATCAGGGGTGACCTTGGGCGAGCCGTTGACGACGCGGGACACCGTGGCCCGGGACACCCCGGCCCGCTTGGCTACCGCCTCCAACGTGGGGGCCCCAGATCGCGACTGCATCACTACCGTTCCTCCTGCCGTGGACCGCACCACACTAACCCGCCTTGACCTCGGCCTCGGCACGCCCCGCGATGGCGGCGCTGGCAATCCGGGAGTAAGCCAGCGCCGAATCCTTCAGGATGCGCGGGCCGTCGGCGTCGGCACGAACAATGCCGAAGCGCTGCTCGTAGCCGTAGGACCACTCGAAGTTATCCAGCAGCGACCACACGAAGTAGCCGCGCACATCGGCGCCCTCGGCGATCGCCTCGGACACCGCCTGCAGGTGGTCGGTGATGTAGGCGGTGCGCTCCACGTCGTGCACGTGGCCGTCTTCGGAGACCTCGTCCGGGAACGCCGCACCGTTTTCGGTGACGTACAGGGGAGGCAGGTTGGGGTACTCGCCGCCCAGGCGCACCAGCAGGTGACGCAGGCCGTCGGGGTTGATCTCCCAGCCCATGCCGGTGTGCGCCAGGTCGCGATGCGGGAAGCTGATCTGCTCCACGCCCACCCACGGGGAGGCGGCCTCGCGGTCGGTGCCACCGCCGTGGCCATCTGCGCCCTCGAGCGCGTAGCCCGAGACCTGATCGTCGTGATAGTGATTCACGCCGAGGAAGTCCAGCGGGGCGGAGATGGAGGCCAGGTCGCCATCCTTGATGAGCTCGTTCAGCCCAAACGGCGCGAGGTCCTCGAGGGTGTCCTCGGCGTAGCCGCCCTTGAAGATCGGATCGAGGAACACGCGGTTCTGCAGCACGTCGAAACGGCGGGCAGCCTCAAGGTCCACGGGATCCGTGGGATCCAGCGGGATCGCATTTGAGAGGTTAAGCGTGATGCCGAGGTTCGTGACGCCCGCAGAACGCAGCGCCTCGACGGCGAGGCCGTGGGCCACGTGCTGGTGGTGGATCGCGGCCACGGCGGCGCGCGGCTCCTGCCGGCCCGGCGCGTGCACGCCCGAGGCGTAGCCGAGCAGCGAGGAGCAGAACGGCTCGTTAAACGTGCTCCAGTTCTTCACGCGATCGCCCAGGGCTGCGTGGATGCTCTGCACGTACTCCACGAAGCGCTCGGAGGTCTCGCGATTGGCCCAGCCGCCGCGCTCCTCGAGCGCCTGCGGCAGGTCCCAGTGGTAGAGCGTCAACCAGGGGTCGATCCCCGCCCCCAGCAGCTCGTCGACCAGGCGGTCGTAGAAGGCAACGCCCGCCGGGTTGACCGGGCCGCCGTCTGGGCGAACCCGGGACCAGCTCGTGGAGAAGCGATAGGCGTCCAGGCCCAGCTCCTTGAGGATCGCAACGTCCTCCGGGTAGCGGTGGTAGTGATCCACCGCCCGCTCCAGGTCGTCGCCGCCGGCAATGGCCCCGGGAACCCGCGCGAACGCGTCCCACACGGAGTCCTTCTTGCCGTCCAGGTGACCCGCACCCTCGATCTGCGCCGCGGCGGTGGCCGCACCCCAGAGGAAGGAAGGGGGGAAGTTCAGCATGGTCATCCTTTCACCGCGCCCTGCATGATGCCGGCGATGAGTTGCTTGCCCGCTGCCACGAAGAGCACCAGCAGCGGGATGGTGGCCAACACGGCCCCGGCGAGCACCACGGAGTAGTCCACGTAGTGCGCCGACTGCAGCTGCGAGAGCGCGGTCTGCAGGGTCGGGTTGGAGTTGTTGAGCACGAGGAGCGGCCACAGGTAGTCGGTCCACGCGGTCATGAAGGTAAAGAGGCCAAGGATCGCCATGGCCGGGCGGGCCGCGGGCACACCCACGTGCCAGAACGTCTTGAACATGCTCGCGCCGTCCACGCGGGCGGCCTCGATCAGCTCATCCGGGATCACGTCGACGAGGTACTGGCGCATGAAGAACACGCCGAACGCCGTGACCAGGGTGGGAACGATGACCGCGCCGATCTCGCCGGTCCAGCCCCACTGCCGCATGAGCATGAAGAGCGGGATGATGCCCAGCTGCGTGGGCACCGCGAGCGTCGCGACAACAAACACCATGAGGCCGTTGCGGCCCTTGAAGCGCAGCTTCGCGAAGGCATAGCCGGCCAAGGTCGAGAAGCTCACCACGGAGATCGTGATGATGGTGGAGATGAGGACCGAGTTGCCCAGGGCCTTCCAGAACGGAATGGACTCGAGCACCACCGAGACGTTCTCCCAGAAGCGCCCGCCCGGCAGCAGCGGCGGCCAGTCGAGCCCGAAGTCCGCGTTGGAGCGCGAGCCCATGACAAACGACCACCACAGCGGGTAGACGGAGACCACCAGGAAGACGGTCAGCAGACCATAGGTGAGGAAGCCCGGGCGCCCGGCCGTGCGTCGTCGTGCACGACGGCGCGTGGGCGCCTTGGCGCGCGCCTCACCTGAGTCCTCGCCCCCTGTGGGGGCGGCGGCGGGAAGGGTGGGGGCGCTCATT
>JALAHE010000116.1 GCA_022712075.1 Galactobacter sp. | reverse complement strand
GCACTAGGCTGAGGGGATGCACAACGCGGACGGGGCCGGAGGGTCGGGGGTGCTGCACGAGTTCGAGCGGCACCTGCGGCTCGAGCGCGGCCGCTCGGAGAACACCGTCCGTGCCTACCTCAGGGACGTTGGCTCGCTCGCGGCGGCCGTCTGGCCGGAGGGGATGCCCCCGTTCGGCCCGGCGACCCTTGCCCGCTTGGACCTCGAGGGTCTGCGCGCCTGGCTTGCGGTGGACGCCCAGGCGGGTGCCTCGCCGGCCACCCTGGCCAGGCACGCCGCCGCGGCCCGCACCTTCTGCGCCTGGGCCAGGCGAGAGGGGCTCCTTAGCGTGGATCCCTCGGCCCGGCTCAGGGCCCCCAAGCGCCAACAGCACCTTCCGGCGGTCCTGCGCCAGCAACAGGTCACCCGGCTCCTCGACGGGGCGCGGACGGGTGGCACTGGCACGGATACAGGCGCAAGCACAGGCACGCCCGCTGGTCCCGCCGCTGCACCGGCCGCTGGTCGGGCCGCGCCGCGTGACGCCACTGAGCCCCCGCCCACCACGGCGGGCACGGATGGGCCGCGCCCCGGAAGCGGTGCTCACGACGAGGAGCCGCGTGCCGCCGCGCTGCGCCTGCGGGACGCCGCGGCCTTGGAGCTGCTCTACGCGAGCGGCGTGCGCGTCGGCGAGCTTGTGGGTCTCGACGTGGACGACCTGGACCTGCACCGGCGCACCGTGCGGGTGCTCGGAAAGGGAAACAAGGAGCGCGTGGTGCCCTTCGGCGCGCCGGCGGCCGCGGCGATCGAGGCCTGGCTGCGCACGGGTCGCCAGGCGCTGTGGAGCCCCGCCGCCGGACCCGCGCTCTTCACTGGCGTGCGCGGCGCGCGCTGGGGGAGCAGGCAGGCCCGCGACATGGTGGACAAGGCGCTCGAGGCCCTCGGGGACACCTCCGCCCGCGGCCCGCACGCCCTGCGGCACACCGCCGCCACGCACCTGTTGGACGGCGGCGCCGACCTGCGCAGCGTCCAGGAATTACTGGGGCACAGCTCGCTCGCGACGACGCAGCTCTACACCCACGTCTCGGTCGAACGCCTGCGCGAGGGCTACCGCAGGGCCCATCCCCGGGCCTGAAATCGATTCCTTTGGCCACATGTTTCAGCAAACGTTTGTCACCATCGGCAAAGCACGGCACAATGGCGACAGTAACGACGCGGTCAACCATGGTCGGACGTAGGGGAAGACGTACCGACAAGACTTGGAGGACGGCATGTCGATACCGATGACGCGCGGAGCCCTGTACATTCACTCGGCCCCGTCCGCATTGTGCCCTCATATCGAGTGGGCCATCGGATCAGCCGTGGACCGCCACACCGAATTGACCTGGAGCGCCCAGCCGGCCGCCCCGGGCATGATGCGAGCCGACATGGCGTGGGCCGGCGAGCAGGGCACGGGTGCCCTGCTGACCTCCACGCTGCGCGGCTGGGCTCACCTGCGCTACGAGGTCACCGAGGAGGCCTCCCGCGGCGTGGACGCCTCGCGCTGGTCCCACACACCCGAGCTCGGGATCTTCCATGCCACCACCGACGTGGGCGGGAACATCTTGGTCTCCGAGGACCGCATCCGCTACGCCTACGAGCGCGGCCAGGGCAATCCGGCCGTGCTCTACCACGAGCTCTCGATCGCCCTCGGTGAGGCCTGGGACGAGGAACTGGAACCCTTCCGCGCCGCCGCCGACGGCGCCCCGGTGCGCTGGCTCCACCACGTGGGCTGACGCCAACCCGCCCGCCCGGTCACGCGCCGTCGGGCAGCCAAGCAAGAAGGCCCCGGCCGCCTCCCCTCAAGGGAAGCGGCCGGGGCCTTGCTCGTGGGCGGCGCGAACGCCGCCCACCGCGGATCAGACGCTGCGGAACGCGGCGACGGCGTTGTGCCCGCCGAAGCCGAAGGAGTTCGACACGGCAACACCCGGGCCGATCGCCCGGGTGGACGTCACGACGTCCAGCTCCACGGCCGGATCCTGGCGCTCCAGGTTGATCGTGAGCGGCGCGGTGCGCTCGTGCAGGGCGAGGACCGTGAAGACGGCCTCGATGGCACCGGCGCCGCCGAGCAGGTGGCCCGTCTGCGACTTGGTCGCGGAGACCGGGACGTTGTCCATGTGCGAGCCGAAGGCGGCGCGCAGGGCAACGCCTTCCGGGATGTCGCCCACGGGCGTGGAGGTGGCGTGGGCGTTCACGTGGACCACGTCGGAGGCCTCGAAGTTGCCGTCCACCATGGTCTCGCGCAGGGCGCGCGTGGCACCCAGGCCCTCGGCGTCGGGCGCCGTGATGTGGAAGGCGTCGGCGGAGAGGCCGGTGCCGGCCAGCTCGGCGTAGATCTTGGCGCCGCGCGCCTTGGCGTGCTCCTCGGACTCGAGGATCAACGCGCCCGCGCCCTCGCCCATGACGAAGCCGTCGCGGTCCAGGTCGTACGGGCGGGAGGCGTGCGCAGGGTCGTCGTTGCGGCGGGAGAGCGCCTGCATCGAGGCGAAGGAGGCCATGGTGATCGGGTGGATCGCGGCCTCGCAGCCGCCGGCGATGACCACGTCGGCCTTGCCGGAACGAATCATCTCCTGGGCGATGGCCAGGGCCTCGGTGCCGGAGGCACAGGCCGAGACGGGCGTGCGGGCCGCAGCGCGGGCGCCAAACTCGAGCGAGAGCGCACCGGAGGGCGCGTTCGGCATGAGCATGGGCACGGTCATGGGCAGGACGCGGCGCGGGCCGCTCTCGCGCAGCACATCCCAGGCGTCCAGGAGCGTGTTGAGGCCGCCGATGCCGGTGGCGAAGGACACGCCGAGGCGGTCGTGATCGATCTCGACCTCGTCCAAGCCGGCGTCCTTGAACGCCTCGCGGCTCGCCACGAGGGCGAACTGCACCGAGGGATCGTTGCGCTTCATCTCGGCCTTGGAGAGGACCTCGGCGGCGGGAACCAAGGCGCGGGCCGCGAAGGTCACGGGCAGGGAATACTTCTCAACCCAGTCCTCGGTGAGCGTGCGAGCGCCGGAGGTGCCGGCCAGGGCCGCGGCCCAGCTGCTCGCGACGTCTCCGCCGATCGGGGTGGTCGCGCCCAGTCCGGTGACAACGACGGTCTTGGCCATGCTCAGCATCCTTTGCGTCAGCGTGCTTTGGTGGTGGCCCGTGGATGGTGGGCCGCTGCGGGAGGGGCTCCCGCGGCCGGGCTGGCGTCAGTACGACGCCGCCCGGCCGGGTTCGGGTGACAAGCTCACCCGAGCGATCAACCTCAGGCCTGGGCCTGGGCGATGTAGGAGACGGCGTCGCCGACGGTCTTCAGGTTCTTGACCTGGTCATCGGGGATGGTGACGGAGAACTTGGTCTCGGCCTCAACCACGATGGTCATCATCGAGATGGAGTCGATGTCCAGGTCCTCGGTGAAGGACTTGTCCAGCTGGACGTCCTCCACGGGCAGGTCGGTCTCCTCGTTCACGATCTCGGCGAGGCCGGCAAGGATCTCTTCGTTCGTGGCAGCCATGTGGCTTTCTCCTTCGTGTGGTGCCGATGTCGGCGTGATCGACGCGCCCGGGTGCGGGTGCATCTCGAACTTATGGTGTTCGGCTCAAGCTTAGGGCGCGTGGGCCGGGAAGCCGCTCAGGCGGCGGCTGGGAATGGGGAGGATCAGGCGTGCTCGGCCACGAACGCGCGGGCCTCGTCCAGCTGATCGGGGGTCTTCAGAGCGAAGGTCTTGACGCCCTTCATGCCGCGCTTGGCCAGGCCCGTGAGGGTGCCGGCGGGGGCAACCTCGATGAGGCCGGTCACGCCGAGGGCCAGCATGCGCTCCTCGCACAGATCCCAGCGCACGGGGCGCGTGACCTGGGCAACGAGGGAGGCGAGGTACTCGGCGCCGGAGATGATCGCTTCGCCGTCGAAGTTGCTCAGGAGCGTGCGGCTCGGCTCGCCCGGGGTGAGCGTGCCGGCCAACTCCTCGAGCGCGGGCACGGCCGGGGCCATGTACTGGGTGTGGAACGCGCCTGCCACCTTGAGCGGGATGACGCGGGTCTTGGCCGGCGGGTTCTCGCCGAGCGCGGCGAGGCCCTCCAGGGAACCCGCGGCCACGATCTGGCCGCCACCGTTCTCATTGGCGGGGGTCAGCCCGGCCTCGACGATGGCGACGCGCACGTCCGCGGGCTCGCCGCCGAGCACCGCGGCCATGCCCGTGGGCGTCTGGGCGGCGGCCTCGGCCATGCCGTTGGCGCGCACCTTGACGAAGTTGACGGCCTCGGCCTCGGGCAGCGCGCCCACGAGGGCGGTGGCGGTGATCTCGCCGACGGAGTGGCCGGCGACCACGACGTTCTCGGGGAGGGCGTCGCCGAACAGCGCGCGGGCCGTCACGAGGCCGGCTGCCACGATGAGCGGCTGCGCCACGGCGGTGTCCTTGATGGTGTCTTCGTCGGCTTCGGTGCCGAGGTGCACGAGATCGCGCCCGACCGCATCGGCGAGCTCGCGCAGGTGCGCGGCGACGGAGGCGTCCTCGAGCCAAGGGGCGAGGAAGCCGGGGGTCTGGGAGCCCTGACCTGGGCAGACAATGGCAAGCACGGTCTCTACCTTTTCATTTGGGGGTGGCTCACGGCGTGAGGCGAGGTGCCCAAGCTGTGCGGTGGCAGTTGTATGAATCCTACAACTTCAGGACTCGGCCGCCTTGCCGGGATGAAGGCGCCCACAGATGAGGGCGGTCTGCAGCACTAGGGCGTCGCGCGGGCTGAAGGGGTCCCATCCGGTGGCGTCCGTGATGCGGCGCAGGCGGTACCTGACCGTGTTGGCATGAACGTACAAGGCCCGCGCCGTGGCCTCGAGCGAGTGCCCCTCCGCCAGGTAGCGCGTCAAGGTCTCGGCGAGGGCGGGGCCGGCCGCCACGAGCGGGCGGTACACGCGGTGAACCAAGGCCTCGACGGCGTCCTTGTCGCCTGCCAGCGCGCGTTCGGGCAACAGGTCATCGGCCAAGACGGGGCGGGGTGCGTCCGGCCACGCCGGCGCGGCGGCCAGGGCCATGAGCGCCGCGCGGGCCGAGGCCGGCAGCTCGCGCAGCGTGGGAACAACGGGCCCCACCACCACGGGGCCGTCGCCGAAGTGCTTGGCGAGCCGCTCCAGCGGGCCGTGCTGGTCCAGGCCGCCGAGCAGCAGGATGATGCGGTCCCCCTGGATGCCGACCACGGAGTCGCGGGCGCTACGCACAGAGGCCCGGCGCAGCTCGCGCACGGAGGTGCCGGTGACGGTGGCCGGGGCAAAGCCCACGACGACGCACAGATCGCTCTGGCTGCGCCAGCCGATCGAGGCGAGGCGCGAACGCAGGGAGTCGGGGTCTTCGCCGCGCAACACGGCGTCGACGACGAGCGCCTCGAGCCGGGAATCCCAGGCGCCGCGCTTCTCGGCGGCGCGCGCGTAGACGTCGGCCGCGGCAAAGGCGACCTCACGCGAGTACAGCAGCACCGCCTCGCGCAGCGGCACCTGTTCCTTGGGATCGGCGAGCTCCGGAACGCGTTCCTCGACCACGCCGACCACCACCCGGATCAGCTGCAACGCCTTCTGCAGGGAGATGGTGCGGGAGAGCTCGCTGGGGGCCGCGGCGAACACGTCGTCGAGCACCCACGTGGGCGCGCTCGGATCCTCGAACCAGGAGACGAAGGAGGAAATGCCGCGCTGGGCGGTGAGGCCAAGCGCCGAGCGTTGCTCAGGCAAGAGCGAGCGGTACCAGGGCAGCGACGCGTCGAGTTCCTTGAGCGCCAGCGTCGAGAGCGAGCCGAGAGCGGCGCGCAGACGTTCGAGCGTGTGTGGGCTCGAGCGCAAAGTTTCGGCGATGCGGGCGCGCGGCGCGCTCATGGCGGGAAAGGTGTGGGGCACGCCACGCGGCGAGGCCCGTCGCGCGCCGCTTGTCCCCTTGAGGGACGTGGATGGCTTGGGGGGTTCCAACAAAGCGGCGCCGCCGCCGGCCCCTCGAAAGGGGGACGACGGCGGCGCCGTGGTTCGCGCTGGTGGCGCCGGCTGAGCCGGTGGCTCAGGCCTCGCCGCCCGCGTTGCCGGTGGTCCCGGCGTTCACGTTCAGCAGGTCGTACTTCGCCGCGGCCTCGCTCGGGACCGAGGCGTCGACCTCGCCGCGCTTGGCCAGCATCTGCAGGGCGCGCACCACGATCGACGCGGAGTCGATGTGGAAGTAGCGACGAGCGGCGGCGCGGGTGTCGGCGAAGCCGAATTCGTCCGCGCCGAGCGTGGCGAACTCGTTCGGCACGAACTGGCGGATCTGATCCGGCACGGCCTTCATGTAGTCCGTCGCCGCGACGACCGGGCCGGTCGCCCCGGCCAGCTTCTGCGTGACGTACGGGACGCGGGCCTCGCGCTCCGGGTGCAGGAAGGCCTCCTGCTCGGCGGCCAGGCCGTCGCGGCGCAGCTCGGACCAGGAGGTCACGGACCACACATCGGCAGCCACGCCCCACTCCTCGGCGAGCATCTTCTGCGCCTCGAGGTGCCACGGAACGGACACGCCCGAGCCCAGCAGCTGCACGCGCGGACCCACATCGAGGTCCGAGGGCTTGACCTGGTGGATGCCGCGCAGGATGCCCTCGACGTCCACGTTCTCCGGCTCGGCCGGCTGCACGTAGGGCTCGTTGTAGACCGTCAGGTAGTACATGACGTTCGGATCGGCGTGCTTGCCGCCGTACATGCGCTCCAGGCCGTCCTTGACGATGTGCCCGATCTCGTAGCCGTAGGCCGGGTCGTACGTGACGACGGCCGGGTTCGTGGCGGCGAGCAGCGGGCTGTGGCCGTCTGCGTGCTGCGTACCCTCGCCTGTCAGCGTGGTGCGACCGGCCGTGGCACCGATGATGAAGCCGCGGGCCATCTGGTCGCCGGCGGCCCAGAAGGCATCGGCAGTGCGCTGGAAGCCGAACATCGAGTAGAAGATGTACACCGGGATGGCGACCTCGCCGTGCGTGGAGTACGAGGTACCCACGGCGGTGAACGCGGCGGTGGAGCCGCCCTCGTTGATGCCGGTGTGCAGGATCTGGCCCTGGGCGCTCTCCTTGTACGCGAGCACGAGCTCGCGGTCAACGGAGATGTAGTTCTGCCCGTTCGGGTTGTAGATCTTCGCGGTCGGGAACAGCGAGTCCATGCCGAAGGTGCGCGCCTCATCCGGGATGATCGGCACGATGCGCTTGCCGAACTCCTTGTCGCGCATGAGGTCCTTGAGCAGGCGGACGAACGCCATGGTGGTGGCGGCCTCCTGCTTGCCGGAGCCGCGCTTGGCTGCCGTGTAAGCCTTCTCGTCCGGCAGCTTGACGGGCGTGTGGGCCGTGCGACGCTCGGGCGTGAAGCCGCCCAGCGCGTGGCGGCGCGTCATGAGGTACTGGATCTCCGGGGCGTCCATGCCGGGGTGGTAGTACGGCGGACGGTAGGGATCCTTCTCCAGCTGCTCGTCCGTGATCGGGATGCGCAGGTGGTCGCGGAAGGCCTTCAGATCATCCAGCGTCAGCTTCTTCATCTGGTGGGTCGCGTTGCGGCCCTCGAAGTGCGTGCCCAGGCCGTAGCCCTTGACGGTCTGCGCCAGGATCACCGTGGGCTGGCCCTGGTGCTCGGAGGCCGCCTTGTAGGCCGCGTACACCTTGCGGTAGTCGTGGCCGCCGCGCTTGAGGTTCCAGATGTCGGCGTCGGAGAGATCGGCGACCATGTCCTTGGTGCGCGGGTCCTTGCCGAAGAAGTGCTCACGCACAAAGGCGCCGGACTCGGCCTTGTAGGTCTGGTAGTCGCCATCCGGCGTGGTGTTCATGATGTC
>JALAHE010000014.1 GCA_022712075.1 Galactobacter sp. | reverse complement strand
GTCCGCCCCCCCCCCGCCGCCGCCGCGGACGCCCCCGGGCTTGTTCTTCCCGCCCTCCCCGTGGGCGACCCCCTCCCCGGGGCCGCCCCGCCTATCGGTGTGCCCGCGGCTTATGGGCTACACCGTCGTGTTTATCGCCCACGAGAAGTCCGGCATCATCAAGCCGGGCGGCTTCCTCGTCTCCTCCGTGCAGGAGGCGTCCGCCGCGTCCGTGCTGCTTGAACGCGCCCGCGAGGTGGGCTCGGAGTTCCGCTTCGAGGGCATCGAGTTCGGCGTGGAGGAGCGCGTCTTGGCCGTGGGCGGCCAGGTCCTCTCCCTGCGCGGCCTCGCCGCCCGCTACGACGAGGTCATGGTCCCGCTGTTCGGCGAGCACCAGGCGCAGAACGCGTCCCTGGCCTTGGCGGCCGTCGAGGCGTTCATCGGTGGGGGAGAACGACCCCTCAACGAGGAGCTCGTCCGTCAGGGCTTTGCGGCCGCCTCGAGCCCCGGTCGCCTCGAGATCGTGCGCACCTCGCCCACCATCGTGGTGGACGCTGGCCACAACCCCGAGGGCATCCGCGTCAGCGCGGAGGCCGTCAAGGAGTCCTTCGGCTTCGGCAAGCTTGCGCTCGTGGTGGGCATCCTGAAGGAGAAGGACGCCCCTGTCATGTTCGCCCAGCTCCTGGAGGAGTACGGCGACCTGGTTCAGGACGTCGCGATCACGCAGTCGGCCTCGCCGCGCGCCATCCCGGCGGGCGAGCTTGCCGCCATGGCGATCGAGGCCGGCTTCAACGAGGACGACCTCTTTGTCACCGAGAAGCTCGACGACGCCCTCGACTGGGCGGCCGGCCGGGCCGACGACACCGAGGACATGGGCGGCGGCGTGCTCGTCACCGGTTCCATCACCCTCGTGGCCGAGGCCCGCACCCTCCTGGGCGCGGATCGCAAGGGCCCCGCGGACGGAGGCAATTGAGCATGGCGAAGCTGAACAACAAGCAGCTTGAGTGGCGCCCGGGCCAGACCAAGGTCCGCCGCAGCTCCCGTGTCATGTTCGCCTCCACCATCCTGGTGCTCGAGGCGCTCGTGGTGCTCTTCGCCGGCCTGGCGATCTTCGGCCTGCGCGGCCGGGTCGAGGGCGGAGCGCTGCCGCTGCTCATCGCCTTCGGCGTGCTCGCCGTGGTCTTTGTTCTGGCGTGCGCCGTGGTCAACAAGCCGTGGGGCATCTCCCTGGGCTGGGGCCTGCAGGTGCTGCTGATCCTGATGGGCATCCTCGAGCCGATGATGTTCATCGTGGGCATCGCCTTTGGCCTGACCTGGGCCTACGCCATGGTCAAGGGTGGCCAGATGGATCGCGACAACGCCGAACGCGCCCGCGAGCAGGCCGCCTGGGAGGCCGCCAACCCCGAGTAAGCGGGGCAGCAGCGCGCTGGCGCGCCGTCGAGGGGCCGACCGGGCGAGATTCGCCGGGTCGGCCCCTCGCCGTTGGTGGCACTAAACTGGCCCTCGAGAACACTTCCCCTCCACACAAGGAGAATCATCATGTCCCTCGAGCGGACCCTCGTGCTCGTGAAGCCGGACGGCGTCAAGCGCCACCTGACCGGCGAGATCCTCTCCCGCATCGAGCGCAAGGGCTACGACATCGTCGAGCTCAAGCAGCTCGCCGCCTCCCGTGAGCTGCTCGAGCAGCACTACGCCGAGCACGTGGGCAAGCCGTTCTACGAGCCGCTCGTCGAGTTCATGATGTCCGGCCCCGTCGTCGCCGTCGTGCTCGAGGGCAACCGCGTCATCGAGGGCTTCCGTTCGCTGGCCGGCACGACCGAACCCACCCTCGCCGCCCCCGGCACCATCCGTGGCGACCTGGGCCGCGATTGGGGCCTGAAGGTGCAGCAGAACCTGGTGCACGGCTCCGACTCGCCGGAGTCCGCCGAGCGCGAGATCGGCATCTGGTTCGGCGCCTGAGCCGCACCGCAGCTGACAACGCACAAGGGCCGCCTCCCCGGAACGGGGGAGGCGGCCCTTGTGCGTTGTGCCGTGCGGCGCCGGTGCTCGACGACGCGTGGGCGCCCGGGCGTCCGGGCTCGGCTTAGGCGGGAATCAGGAGCCCCATGAAGCGGAACAGGATGGAGGCGGCGCACGCGATGATCACGATGATCGCGGTGACCCAGGTCCATCCGCGGGCCCAGGACTGGGCCCAGCGCGGCGCGGGAAGCACGCCGGTCAGGATGGAGCGACCCAGGGAGACGAACATGAGGATCGTCATCATGAGCCAGCAGATCATGCAGTAGATGCACAGCGCGCCGATCACGAAGAGGGCCTCGGAGTAGAGCCACACGAGGAAGGCAAAGGCCGCCAGGACGCCGAGCTGGAAGCCGATCCAGTACCAGCGGGGCATCGACGCGCCGGAGAGCACCGTCACGCCGATCACGATCAGCACCGTGAAGCCCACGAGCCCGATGAACGGGTTCGGGAAACCGAAGGCCTGCGCCGCCTCCGACTTCATGACGGAGGAACAGGAGAAGGCCCCGCCCCAATCGCAGCTGGTCCTGGTGTTCTCGTCCAGGTAGATCTGCACGCGCTCGCCCACCAGGATGGAGGCGGCGATGAGGCTACCGAGCCCGGTGATGATGGTGATCCAGGCGAAGCCCACCCGGCGGGCCCACCAGGGCAGGGACTGCGTTTCGTCCGTCGGTTGGGTCGCAACCCCGGAGACGGCGGTGATGCTCTCGTTCACGGTGAGAGTGCCTTTCGACTCTGCGACCCCGATCGGGGTCACTTCGACGCTGTGTCGAATTCAGCTTACGGCGATGTGGGGTGCTAGCGCGCGGCGGCGCTCCGGCCTGCCGCGTCCGCGTGTGCGAGAATGAGCGCGGGTGCACACCGCCAACCACAGAAGCGGTGGGCGCTCCGCTTTCAAGACGTAACTCCTCGGCGTAGACATCGCGCGGCCCACCTTCGTGGGAACGCGCCGACCGCACGAGGCCCGCAGCTCGGGCCGGGCGCGCATTTCGCGCCAGGGGGAACGGATGCGAAAGCGACCCTCCCGCGGAGCCACCGGCGCCGCAGGCAGGGGAATCACTGACTTTTTGGGGTCGCCCGACTCGCCGTGAGGCGCCTGGCGCAGACCCACCCGACACGCACCGTCGGAGAAACCCGCTGTGGGGGTTCCTTTGGCGTAGGAGAAAACATGGCTGAGACCAGCACGTCTTCGTCCACCCCGGCCCGCCGGCCGCGCCGCGCCGCGAGCGCACCGGCCGGCAGCCCCAGCGAGGCGGTCCAGGAGACCGCCGCCGAGGCGACCCCCGCCAAGAAGGCGCCGGCCAAGAAGGCCCCCGCCAAGAAGACCGCGAGCAAGAGCGCCGCCACGGCCAAGGCCGCGGTTCCCGCCGCCGAGGCAGCGGAGACCGCCCCGGCCAAGAAGGCCACGCGCAAGCCGGCCGCCAAGAAGACCAAGGCCTCCGCCGCTGCCGACGACGCCGTCGTTGCCGCGGTGGCCGAGACGGGAACCACCGCCGAGGCGGCGGAGACCGCCCCGGCGAAGAAGGCCCCGGCGCGTCGTTCGCGCGCCAAGAAGGTCGCCGAGCCGGCCGTCGAGACCGCCGAGGCCCCCGTGGTGGAGGCCGTTGTCGAGGCCGCCGCCGAGACCGAGGAGCCGGCCCCGGCGAAGAAGGCCCCGGCGCGTCGTTCGCGCGCCAAGAAGGCCGCCGAGCCGGTCGCCGAGGCCCCCACCGAGGAGAGCGTCCACGAAGAGGCCGCACCCGCCGCCGACGCCGGCGCCGTGGAGCCTTCCGCCGAGGAGCCCGAAGCCGCCGCGGCGGAGGTAGCCGTCGAGCCCGTCGTGTTCGACCCGTTTGCGATCCCCGAGTCGCTCGCCCTGGCCCTGAGCGCGGCCCCCGAGGCATCCGAGGACGAGGACGCACCCGAGGAGGGCACGCGTCGTCGCCGTCGTCGCCGTCGCGGCACCGAGGACATGGAGATCGAGGGCGGCAACGAGACCGACCCGCCGGGCACCATCACCCGCGTCCGCGCCCCGCGCGCCGCGAGCGAGAAGCCGATCGACCACGTCGTGTCCATCAAGGGCTCCACGCGCCTCGAGGCCAAGCGCCAGCGCCGCCGCGAGTCCCGCGAGTCCGGCCGTCGCCGTCACGGCATCACCGAGGCCGAGTTCCTCGCGCGCCGCGAGTCGGTCGACCGCAAGATGGTCGTGCGCCAGAAGGACGAGCGCATCCAGATCGGCGTCCTGGAGGACGGCGTCTTGGCCGAGCACTTCGTCTCGCACACCACGCAGGACTCCATGATCGGCAACGTGTACGTCGGCAAGGTCCAGAACGTGCTGCCCTCCATGGAGGCTGCCTTCGTCGACATCGGGCGCGGCCGCAACGCCGTGCTCTACGCCGGCGAGGTCGACTGGGACGCCGCCAAGCTTGACGGCAAGCCCCGCCGCATCGAGAACGCCCTCAAGTCGGGCGACACCGTGCTGGTGCAGGTCACCAAGGATCCCGTGGGACACAAGGGTGCCCGCCTGACGAGCCAGATCTCGCTCCCGGGCCGCTACCTCGTGTTCGTGCCCGGCGGCTCGATGACCGGCATCTCGCGCAAGCTCCCCGACGTGGAGCGCAACCGTCTGAAGAAGATCCTGAAGGACCACCTGCCCGAGAAGGCCGGCGTCATCGTGCGCACGGCCGCCGAGGGTGCGGCCGAGCAGGAGCTGATGAACGACATCAACCGCCTGCGCGTTCAGTGGGAGGGCATCCTCAAGGCCTCCACCTCCACCAAGACCCGCGCCCCCGAGCTGCTCTACGCCGAGCCGGACCTGACCATCAAGGTCGTCCGTGACGTCTTCAACGAGGACTTCTCGCAGCTCATCGTCCAGGGCGAGCACGCCTGGGACACCATCGAGGCCTACGTGACCTACGTGGCTCCCGACCTCGTTGACCGCCTGCACCAGTGGGACGGCGAGGGCGACGCCTTTACCGAGCTGCGCATCGACGAGCAGATCCGCAAGGCGCTCGATCGCAAGGTGAACCTGCCCTCCGGCGGCTCGCTCGTGATCGATCGCACCGAGGCCATGACGGTCATCGACGTCAACACCGGCAAGTTCACCGGCTCGGGCGGCAACCTCGAGGAGACCGTCACCAAGAACAACCTGGAAGCGGCCGAGGAGATCGTCCGCCAGATGCGACTGCGCGACATGGGCGGCATCATCGTTGTCGACTTCATCGACATGGTCCTGGAGTCCAACCGCGATCTGGTGCTGCGCCGCCTCGTCGAGTGCCTCGGCCGCGATCGCACCAAGCATCAGGTCGCCGAGGTCACCTCGCTCGGCCTCGTGCAGATGACGCGCAAGAAGATCGGCACGGGCCTCCTCGAGGTCTTCTCCG
>JALAHE010000013.1 GCA_022712075.1 Galactobacter sp. | reverse complement strand
CCCCACCCCCGAGCGCATCAGGGAGTTCCTGAACCCCCGCTCGATCGCTGTGATCGGCGCTTCAAACACCTCGAACTGGTCCCACTTCGCCCTCGGCAACCTGCTCGGCGGCGGCTACACGGGCGAGCTTCACCTCGTGAACCGCCGCGGCGAGCCCGTGCGCGGCCGCGAGACCTACACGTCCATCGCCGACGTTCCCGGCACCCCGGACCTCGCCATCATCCTGACGGGCGGCCCGACGATCGAGGGCCTCCTGGCCGAGTGCCGCGCCAAGGGCGTGCGCAATGCAGTGGTCCTGGCCGGCGGCTTCGCCGAGGCGGGCGAGGAGGGCGCCGCCCTGCAGGCGCGCATCGTCGCCGACGCCAAGGCCGCCGATCAGCTCTTCCTCGGCCCCAACAACCTCGGCTTCATCAACACGGTCGCCGACACCGTGGCCTTCGCCCACATGACGCAGATCCCGCCGGTCAAGGGCACCGTGGGCGTCGCGAGCCAGTCTGGCGCGCTCTCCATCTACCTCATCCCCTACATGGCCTCGCGCGGCGTGGGCACCTCGGTCACCGTCACGGTCGGTAACGAGGCCATGCTCTCCGCCGTGGACGTCATGGACTTCCTCGTTGACGATCCGGGCACCACGGTCATCACCGCCTACCTGGAGCAGATCGCCAACCCCGAGCAGTTCATCGCCGTGGCGAACCGCGCCCGCGAGGCGGGCAAGCCCGTCGTCGTGTTCAAGGCCGGCAAGTCGGAGGTCGCCGCCCGCGTCGCCGCCGCCCACACCGGCTCGCTCGTGGGCGATGACAAGATCACCGACGCCGTCCTGAAGCAGCTCGGCGTGATCCGCGTGGACTCGATCGAGCAGCTCGTCTCCACGGCCGGCCTGCTCGCCCAGCACGGCGCGCTGCCCGGCCCGCGCATCGGCTTCGTGACCGCGTCCGGCGCCATGTGCTCCGTCATCGCCGAGCGCTCCGCCGAGACCGGCATCGAGCTCCCGCAGCCCGCCGCCTCCACGGCCGCCGGCCTGCACGAGGACGGCATGCCGGAGGAGGCAACCGTCAACAACCCGCTGGACCTCACGGGCATCACTGCAAACAACAACCGGATCATCCCGCAGGCCATCCAGCGCTTCATCGACGACCCGAACATCGACGTCGTCGTGGCGCAGGGCCAGTGGCCGGGCTCCGAACAGGAGGAGGCCTACGTCTCCCAGGGCAAGGACTTCCTGCTGGAGACCATCTCCGGCTCGCCCAAGCCCGTGGTCCTCATGAACTTCCTGGCGACGGAGGTCAACGCCTACGGCCGTGAGTTCGCCGAGCGCACCGACTACCCGCACGTCGCCGACAGCTTCGATCGCGGCATCCCCGCCCTCGCCCACGCCGCCTGGTGGGGCGAGCGCACGGGCGAGCTCGCGCGCGAAACCCGGCCGCGCGACGTCGTGCCGGTGGCCGTCCCGGAGGGCGCCGCCGACTGGACCGAGGTCCAGACGAGCGCCTTCCTGAAGGCCAACGGCGTGCCCGTGGTGCCCACGGTCCTGGCCGGCTCGGCCGAGGAGGCCGTGGCCGCCGCCGAGGAGTGCGGCTACCCCGTGGTCCTCAAGATCGCGTCCAAGGACATCGCGCACAAGTCGGATGTGGGAGGCGTGAAGCTGAGCCTTTCAACGCCCGACGCTGTGCGCTCGGCTTACGCCGACATCGTCGCATCGGTCGCCGCCAAGGCGCCGGACGCCGAGGTGGCCGGCGTGGCCGTGGCGCCCATGCGCTCGGGCGGCGTGGAGCTGCTGGTCGGCGTGGTGCGCGACGACGCGTGGGGCCACATCCTGGCCGTGGGCCTGGGCGGCGTGTTCGTTGAGGTCCTGAAGGACACGCAGCTGCGCCGCCTGCCGATCGGCAAGGACGAGGCAAAGCGCATGCTGACCTCGCTCAAGGCGGCCAAGGTGCTCGAGGGCTTCCGCGGCTCCGAGCCGGCCGATCTGGACGCCGTCGCCGAGGCGATTGTGGCCATCGGCGACCTGGCGCTGGGCCTTGGGGACCGGGTCAGCGAGCTGGAGATCAACCCGCTGCTCGTCAACGGCTCGCGGGTCGAAGCGGCGGACGCTCTCATCGCGTGGGCCGCCCCGGGCGCCGGCGCGGAAGCGCGGTCGGGGCACTGATGAACGGCCACGTCCAGCACCGCGCACCGGCACCGGGGATACATTGGTGCATCGAGACCTACGAAGGGGGGAACCATGGCCGGGATGCCGAATCCGGACACGCTGCCGGAGTATCAGCGGGCGCGACGTCAGAGCATCGTCGATGCGGCCAGGGCGCTCCTCGACGAGCACGGCTTCGATCAGGTGCAGGTGCGGGACGTGGCCGCGAAGGCCGGAGTGGCCCTGGGCACGCTCTACCGCTACTTCTCCTCCAAGGATCACCTCTTCATGGTGGTGTTCGCCCAGTGGGGCAGCCCGGTCCTGGACGGGGACTGGATGGCGCACCTGGCCCCGGCGGATCGGCTCAAGGCCAGGCTCCACGCCACCTTCCGCTCGCTGGAGCGGCACCCCGGCTTCCTCAAGGTCGTGACCCTCAGCTCCACCACGGAGGACCCGGAGGCGATCGCGGTCATGGAGGTCTTCAACCACTACCTCTCCAAGGTGTTTGGCGCGGACCTCTCAACGCTCACGCCCACGGAGGCCGAGCACATCACCGAAATGGTGTGGGCCATGCACTCCTCGATGGTGGGGCAGATGATCCAGGGCCGCATGGACGCCAACGGGGCGCTCGCGGTGATCGACTCCTTCTGCGATCTCGTGGCGCTCAAGCTCGAGGCGGCGAAGGCCGCCGCTGCCGCGGCGTCCCTGGCCTGATCCCCCTGCACTAACCCGGGGCCTCCCGGGTT